>CAZXTW010000386.1:0-6306 GCA_964643525.1 uncultured Roseivirgaceae bacterium | reverse complement strand
CATTTATAAACCGAAATATTTCAATGCTGCCCTCAAGCACAAACACAAAGCTGTTGGCGGGGTCGCCCTCTTTCCAAATTACAGCGTCGGCCGGGTAGGTAGTTTCTTCACCTACCATTTGGCACATCAGCACATCGTCATCAAGGCCCTGTAGCAGGTCAAACTCTTTAAAGTCAACTAATTGGTATTGCGTAGACATGGCTGTTAGCTTATTTTTTCGTAAAAGGCTTCTGCCTTTGGTTGGTTTACTTCACCAAACAAACAGAATATTTCGTAGGTGTTGTTTTTAATGGTTTGTGCTATGCTGCCCGTGGGCAGGTCGTTACAGTCAAGCCCAAAGGGGTCTTCAATTTCTTCGGCCATGAGTTCAATACCAGCAAATGCATAAAACAACAGCATGACCATGGGTATGGTGTAATAGCCAAACTCATTAATGAGCCCAAATGGCAGCAGCAAAGAGTAAATGAGCACATAGTTTTTGATGTAAAAGCTATACGAGAAGGGTATTGGTGTTTTTTTTATCCGCTCACAGGCCCCCAGCACATTTAGCATGGTGCTAATGTTGGGCTTTAGGTTAATGTAGTGCGCATCGGTTATTATTTTTTGCTGGTACAACTCGTTAACCCGCTCATATATTTGTGCAGCGATGAAGTTGGGCAGGTGTTGCCGTTGGGGGTACGATAAACGGTCTACCTCATCAAGGTGCACCAGGTCGTCAATTTTTACACCATTTCTAAGGTGCTCTGTCAGGGCAATGGCAAAGTTGGCAATATGCTTGGCAAAAAAAGCGCGGTTGGCGGCATCGGCTTTGGGCAGCACCGTGTGTAGCTGCATAGACAAATCGCGCGAGGTATTGACCAGGCTTCCCCATTGCTTGCGCCCTTCCCACCAGCGGTCGTTAGCCGTGTTGGTACGGTATACCAGAATAATGCTGAGCACAATGCCCAACAGCGAGAATATGCCTGAGGCAAACCGAACATCGGCCTGAAACACCTCTATAACCACACAGGTAACCGCAGTAGTGTACAGGCCTATCCATACTACATACCTGAGCAACACCCTCAGTACGTAGCTTTGGTGAAAGTTCATAAATGCCCTGAACCAATGCTTAGAGTTGTATATGATCATAGATTTGAGTTATGCTAAACAGACGCCTATGCGTCAAATATAGTAAATATACGCTACTGCCCTTGACAGCCTTGCGGGCTGGGTTTGTTAGGTAGGTATGAAGGCAGGTGCTGTGGTGCTACAGAAGGGGGAAACAAGAAATCCGCAGTACTAAGAGTGACCTGCGGATTTCAATTAAAACATATTCCCGTTTTGAATATTCGGTGCAAACTAACGTAATCATTGAAAACTGCCAAGGGGTTAATCTTGAATAATCTGTATTTAACCACTTTTTAATATTTGGCTCCGTTCAGACAACGTTTCACACCATTAATAAAATTGTAAAGCCCGGAAGTGCCTCATTTACTATTACTTAGTATAGATATTGCTAATCTGATAAAAGAATCTGTTAACATACCTGATTATTCAGTTGAGTTTGTAAGAGGTGTTTTCATTAAACAGCGATGCATTTTGCATTCGCTGTTTTTTTTAGATGCCTGTTTTGTACAGGGTTTACACCATCAGGTCAGTAAATTCAAACGCACTGTGGTAGGCATTGAGCTGCTGGGCATAATCAATGAACTGGCTGTAAAAGGTATGTGAGCCAACGGTGGCGCTATCGCCCACAATAACCAGTTTTTTGCGTGCCCTTGTAATGGCTACGTTCATACGCCTGATGTCTTGCAGAAAGCCTATTTCTGACTGCTCGTTAGAGCGCACCAGGCTAATGTATATAATGTCTTTTTCCTGGCCCTGAAAGCCATCAATAGTATTGATGCGCATTTGTGCCTGGTACTGCTCAAAAAACGGGTTGGCAGCGGCCAGCTCTTTAAGCTGTTTTACCTGCGCACTGTAGGGGGCAATAACAGCTATTGATGCCTCAGCAGCCGCCTCGGGGTATTGCTCTAACAACCAGTGCAAATGCCTCAGGGCAAAGGCGGCCTCATCTGTATTGTAGGTACTGAGGGTTTCTTTATCAACCCGTTCGGCATAACCACATCCGGCTGTATCAATAAAGGTAATGGCAGGCTGGTCTGGTGCCAGCAGCCAGCTTTGTATACTGGGGTGGGCTTTTAGCTGGCCTTTGTAAAAGTAGTTGCCAGAAAAGGCCATGATCTGGGCATTCATTCGGTATTGTACCTGTAACATCACATCGGCCTGGTTGCGCTGTATGGCTTTTTCAAACAGGGTGGTGGCCAGCCCCTGCTTGGCAGCATTGAATGATTTTATGGTGGGTGGCAGCTGAAAGTGGTCACCCGCCAGTATAACACGCTGTGCCTTCAATATGGGTATCCAGCAGGCGCCTTCCATAGCCTGGGCAGCCTCATCTATCACTACAGTTTTGAACGCAAGTTCGCGCAAAATGCTGGCAGCAGCACCAGCCAGTGTACAACAAATGGCACCGGGCTTGCCTATTACGTCATTTACAATGTAATGCTCTAAAACATCGGCCTCACCCTTCATTTTACGCACTTCAGCAAGCAGCAGCCTGCGCTGCTGGGCCTCTTCTCGGCCATACTTACGCTTGTATTTAGTGGCCATGCGCCGCAGTTCTTCAGCCTTGCGGCGCACTACGCGCAGGTCCTTCCACGATTCATGGTGGGCAATGCGGGCATCAAGCGTCAGGTCGTTCAGGGTATCTGTTACGCGGGCGGGGTGGCCGGTGCGCACCACATAGGTGCCACTGGCGTTGAGGCGCTCAGCCAGCAGGTCTACCGCAGCATTGCTGGGCGCACATACCAGCACCTGCTTTTCAGTTTGCAGCAGGTTGTTAATGACTTCAATCAGGGTAGTTGTTTTGCCCGTGCCAGGGGGGCCATGCACAATCATCAACTCATGGGCCGTCAGGGCCTGGTTCAGGGCTTGCTGTTGCACGTTGTTGAGGTGAGGTACGGTTTGCGGCTGGGCCTCAGCAAAGGTGGCCGGCACATTGCCCAGCAGCACCTCACGCAAATGGGCCAGGCGGTCGCCTTTGGCCTCACGTACAGCCTGCACGGCGCGCTTCATTTCATCATAGGTAGCCTCATCAAACAACAGGTGCAGGCCCAGCTTGCCCTCGTCAAGCCAGTCGGGCAGCTCGTCAGTATTGAGTGATACCACCATTCTATTGCCCTGCACCCGTTTTACCACCCCACTGGCATGGCTGTGGCTGTCGTTGCTGCTGCCACTGTTGCTAAACACACTTACACTTTTCCCTGGCTGAAACACATGAGGCTGCTCTGTAGCACGGGTGCGCTCTACTTCAATATTAATGCGCTCGCCAGTGCCAATAAAGTGGCGGTTTAGCGTTAATGGGTACCAGCACACCCCTTCTTTTATACGGTCGTCAATAGAGGTGGCATGCATTTTTTTACGGTACTGGGCCAGGTCTTCTCTGCGTTCAACTTCCTGCAGTTGCACCAGCGTGCTCAGCTCGTCGTGGGTAGTACTGGTATTGCTCATGGTTAATTTTACAATAAAAAAGGGTATGTACCCATACCCTGCTGTGGTGTTGCACTGGTGGTAGCCTCCAGGCGGCGGCTTAACAATCAGGCTTGTTTGAGGTACTGCTGCACCTCTGCTTTTACTTTATGCTTTTCAGTATTGATGTGTGGGTCAGAGTAAACGCGGGTAATCAATTCAAACAAAACAGCCTCGTCATACCCCAGCCTGGCGGCCATTTGGGCGGTAAACCGTATTTCTTCCTGATACAGCTTGCCATCGGCTTTCATCAACTGCACCAGACTGTATATGTATTCAAAGCGCTCGTCGTTGGTAAGCACCTCAAAGTCAATATCGTTTTCAGAAACCGGGTTTTCAATAGCTGCCTGCACCATTTCACTGGGTAAGCCGTTGGCCTGGCCAATTTGTTTGATTAGTTGCAGTTCCTGCTCGGCTACCTCGCCATCGGCCCTGGCCAGTTGAACAAGTACACTTAAATGCGCTTGTGACATATCGTAAATTTTTGGTCTGAAATGCTGCCAGCCGTAAAATTAGGGCAATTTAGCTGCTTACAAAATGTTATAAACAAATAGTTTAGGTACGTAGTGGCCACCAATGTAGTAGGTTTGGCTTATCTTTAATTTACAGCATTGCATGGTATGAATTTATTGGCACATTTTTACTTATCAGGCCCTGATGAGGGCATTCGGTTTGGCAACTTTATTGGCGACTTTGTGAAGGGCCGGCAGTTTGAACAGTTTCCGGCAGCGGTGGCCACGGGCATACGGCTGCACCGGCAAATAGATCAGTATACTGATACCCACGCGGTGGTTACGGCCAGCAAACGCCGGTTACAGCCCAGGTACAGGCACTATGCCGGTGTGATTGTTGATATTTATTACGACCATTTTTTATCTGCCAACTGGTTACAGTACCACCATGTGCCGCTGGCCGATTTTAGCCAGCAGTGCTATGCCACCATAAGCCAGCAGCAGCATTTGCTGCCCGAGCGTGCCGCACGCATGTTTCCTTATATGCAAAAGGGTAACTGGCTGTACCATTACCAGTTTGTTGAGGGCATAGGGCAGGCTTTGGCGGGTATGTCACGCCGCTCAACTTTTGAATCGGGCATTGAACATGCTACTGAAGAGCTACAAGCACATTATGACCAGTTTGCCAGCGAGTTTCATGCCTTTTTTCCGCAGTTGCAGGCATTTGCTAAACAATGGCTTCAAGAAAATGGGCCCGCTTAGGCCTGTAGCTTGCCCAGGCCTAAGCGGGCTGTAGCTTTACTCAGTTTATTTTACCTCAAACGGCTGGCTTTGGCTGCTGCCATTGGCAGTAAGGGTTATGGTGTATTTGCCCTTGCCAACGTATTGCAGCTGGGGTGGCGTTGTGCTGCCGCGGCGCTTCTTTTTGCCGGCAGGGGCAGGGTTTACCTGCAAGTCCCACGCCAGTTGCCCAAAACCAGGCGCTACATTGGCAGCAAAGGTGCGCACCACAGCGCCAGCATCGTTTTTAATGGTGGCTGTTACCTGCAGCTGGGCCTGCGTCTCAGCATTCAGGAAGTAGCTAAAGTGATGCACTGGGTTGTTGGGCTTTACGTAGGGCCTGCGCTGTTGCCCCCAGTACTGGCTGTGCCGTACATTACCAGCAGCAAAAAGCGTAAGCGGTTGGGCCTGTGCCTGGCTGGCCAGGGCCTGCAGGGGTTTTACATCAAGCACATAAATGCTGCGCCCGTGGGTGCCTACTACCAGTTCGTTTTCGCGGGGGTGCACCAGCAGGTCATAGCTGGCCACATTGGGCACCTGGCCCAGGTGGTGCCAAGTGCCACCATCATTTAAAGAGGCATAAGTGCCATGGTCAGTACCTATGTAAAGTAACTGCGGGCTTACAGGGTCTTGCACAATTACGTTTACAGGCTCATGGGGCAGGTTGCCCTTAATGGGCTTCCAGGTGGTGCCATAATCTGTGCTTTTGTATACGTAGGTATTAAAGTCATCAAAGCGGTAACCGGTTAATGAGGCGTATACGGTGGCTTCGTCATGCGGGGAGGCGAATATGCCAGACACCCACAGGCGTTTGGGCAGGCCATTGCTTATGGTTTGCCACTGCGCCCCGCCGTTGCGGCTCAGGTATATCTGGCCATCGTCAGTGCCTATGTAAAGCAACCCGAATTTTGAAGGCGACTCAGAAAATACCGTAATGGTGCTGTGCGGCACATTGCCCTGGGCCAGGTCAAGGGTCAGGTCATCACTAATGGGGTGCCAGTCATCGCCTTTATTCAGGCTGCGATAAACCCGCTGCCCGCAAAAGTAAAGTATATCTGGGTTGTGGCTGCTCAGTATTACGGGTGATCGCCAGTTGTATCGGTTGGGGCTTTCACCAATTTCGTGCTGTGGGGTTATGGGGGTCCGCTGGCCCGTGCGCATGTTTACCCTGAAGTAAAACCCGTACTGGCAGCCCATGTATATAATATTATTGTCTCTGGGGTCTGGGGCAATGAACATGCCATCGCAGCCAATGGGCAGTTTTTCCCACCGCTTGCCCTGGCCAGCAACAGATTGTGACGAGCCGCGCAGGTTGCCGTTATCTTGCAGGCCGCCATACACATTGTAAGGCTTGGCCATATCAACATTTATATGGTAAAACTGCCCTACAGGGTCATTGTTAATATGGTGCCAGCGGGCGGCCCCGTCGTAAGTTTCGTACAGGCCGCCGTCATTACCCAGCAACATATGGTTGGCGTCGGCAGGGTCAACCCACAGCGCATGGTGG
>CAZXTW010000385.1:0-6318 GCA_964643525.1 uncultured Roseivirgaceae bacterium | reverse complement strand
CACGGGCTGGCTGCTGGCCAGTTGCGTTACAGGTAACCCGTTTTTCATCAGGGGCATGCGTTGCATGGCTGCAAGCTGGCTGGTGGGGGGTGGCGGTTCTGCAGGTGGGGCCTCTGGCGCTACAGGGGCTGTGCCAATGGCATGTAAATGTGCCTCAAGCTTGGCAGCACTGCTTTGGTTGGCCATGGCTTGCAGGGCAATTAACCCCTCTGCTTCGGGCCGCCTGTCAACAATAGAATCTGGTAAAGCACTTGCGCCTTCGGTCTGGGCACTATGCTTTGGGCCAGCCACCTTATGGGTAGGCGTGCTGTTGGCGTGGGTATGCATAGACGGTCATGGTAAGTATTTCAACAGTAACAGCAAGTAATACAATCCCTCAATATAGTAACATTACATCAAATTATACCCCTGCCCCACTGTTATCTGTTTTACACTACTCACTTACACCCCATATGCCTTAGTAAGTTCCCTCTTTTCTCTCTTTGGGTAAAACCCTGGCCGTAAAATAAAATGTGCCAAAAGGCACTATAGAGGCCAGCAGGCCCAGAAATAAGGTTTTAAAGCTCCATGAATACTTTACAGTAAGCCATACCACCGCAATAACGTAAACAATAAATAACAGGCCGTGCAGCATACCTACCACACTGTTGGGCTCTGGTATGTTCAATAAATACTTTAAAGGCATGGTAACCAGTAAAATTAATATAAGCGATGCCCCTTCGGCAAAAGCCAATACATGAAACCTGCCAAGCGGTGTTTTTAAGGTGCTTTTCATCCTGCAAATATCTAACTGAACGGTTAACATTGCCTATCTTCAAGCTCAATATTTATGAACTATACCCCAAAACAATTAAGCTATTTATAATGCATAGGCTTAAGTATTTCTTATTGCTGGTATTGGTGGCTGCCACCCTGATACAATGCAACGGCGGCCAGGTTGAGCGTACCTGCTTTAATGCCCGTGAGCAGGCCATTGTTGATATGGCCGTGCAGAACTTTGATACCCTGATAGCAACCAGGTACTTTAACTATGAAAACACCACCATTCGCTACCACATGTTTGTGACCGATTACAGCTACAGAAACCTCAAAAAAGACGATTTCATTAACGAAGGCACCAACCAAGTGCTGGCCGCTTTGGCCCAAAACTCTTACCGCCACAAATACTGGCAGCGCCAGGGTGAGGGCCGCCGGGCGTTTTTTTATGCCAGCCTTAAAAGCAAGTGGTTCAGGTGCATTACCCAACACCCCAGCAGTGAAATGGCCCAGATCATTGAAGGCCTGCGTCAGGAAGAAAACACAAGGCCAGAGGTGGCCATGCTGGCCTTGTACAACCTGCTGGAAGAACGGGGCGAAGATAAACCCCTGCCAGAAGATTTAAAGCTGTTCATGATCTTTTCTGGCTATTACGCCAAGGCCATTGAACTGGACTATAAAATGAGAAATTAAGCTGGCCAGGTTTACACCTGGGTGCGCTTCCAGCTGCCCCGCTTAAACATCCATAAAGTAAACAGCCCAACAGATGCTTCAGATATAAACACTGACCAGAACACGCCCGAGTGCCCCCAGTCAAGGTATATGGCCAGCACATAAGCCAGGGGTATTTGTATAAGCCAGAAAAAAATCACGTTAATCCAGGTAGGCGTTTTGGTATCACCAGCGCCATTAAATGCCTGGACGGATACCATCCACCAGCCATAAATAAAGTAGCAGTATGACAATATGCGCACCCACTCACCACCAATACGAATCACCTCTGCGTCGTCAGTAAAAATGTCCACCAGCTGTTCATCAAACAAAAAGTACACCACAGATACCACAATGAGGTAGTACATATTGTACAGCCCAATTTTCCATACTGATGACTCTGCTCTGGCCGGGTTGCCAGCCCCCAGGTTTTGCCCCACCAGGGTTGCGGCTGCATTTGAAAAGCCCCAGGCAGGCATGAGCGTAAACATTAACAGGCGCACCGTAATGGTAGCGCCCGCCACCGCCTCATTGCCTACTTCAGCCAGAATGCGCATCAGAAAAATCCATGACGTCATTGACACCAGCATTTGCCCAATGCCACCCAGCGAGGTGCGCAAAATATCAAGCATAACCGCAGTCTTGACCTTTAAATGGGCCAGCGTAACCCGTATATGCTTGCCTGCGCGGGCCAGCATCCAAACCTGCACCAACACACCAATGGCCCGCCCTATGGTAGAGGCCATGGCGGCCCCTTCTACCCCAAAGCCGGGTATAGGCCCCAAGCCAAAAATCAAAATAGGGTCAAGAATAATATTAAAGATATTGGCAATCCAGAGCACGCGCATGGCAATGGCAGCATCGCCAGCACCCCTGAAAACCGCATTCACTACAAACAGCAGCACAATCACCACATTGCCGCCCAGCATCCACTGCATATAAGGGTACCCTTCGTTAATAGTCCAGGCATCGCCGCCCATAAAAATCAGCAGCTCCTGCGCATAAAAAATACCGGCTATGGCAAACGGAATGGATACCAGAAAGGCCAATACAATGGCCTGTACGGCACCGGTAGATGCATCTTCTGTTTTCTTTTCGCCTATGCGGCGCGCAATAATGGCCGTAACACCGGTTGCCAGCCCCATGGCCACGCTATACAGCAAAAACAAATACGTTTCAGTCAGGCCTACCGTACTAATGGCCGAAGGCCCCAGCTGCCCAACAAAATAAATATCAACCACCGCAAACGTGCTTTCCATCACCAGCTCTAAAATCATGGGTATGGCCAACAGTACAATGGCACGGTTCAGGCTTATTGATGTATAATCGGCATTGGTGCCACGCAGGGCATCCCATATGGCAGCCCAAATCGATGCCTTCGGAGCGGTAATGGCAGGTTGGTCTAGCTCTTCAAGAATTTCTTCAATATCTGGGGTAGGCGTATCTTGCTGGGGTTCCATGCGTGTTCAATAAGGTCAGTCGTACTACGGCCCAGCAAGTTACGCATCATTCTAACAACGCAAACCATTCTTTGCCCATTCTATACTTTTAATATATCAACACCACTAAATGGCAGTTAAGCGGTAGGGGCTGGTACAACAAAAAATTGCCGCCCCAGAAGGGCGGTAACTCAATACAAATCATTCAATACAACCCCATCAACCAGTGTTGCGCATGGCGCTGGCAATGGCGTTAATAGTGGTTAGCAATGAAATTAACGTCTGGCTGGCCGCTTCGGCCTCTCCGCTTTGCTGCTGGGCCCGCCATTGCTTCAGCAGGGCAATTTGCTTGCTGTGTAGTGTTTCCATGGCGCTGGCACGCAACACATTGCTGTAAAAGTGCTGCTTCCGGCGCAGCTCTATGCCCTCTTCCAGCAGCAACTTAATCACCTCTCGGGTTTTTCCCAGCTCGTCTAAAAACAGGGTTAAAAACTTTTGGCGCACCGCCTCATCAGTAACCAGGGCGGCATACTTTTCCATAATCACCTGATCAGTAGCTGCCAGGCTGGTATCTACATTAATCAGCACATACCTGATAAACGGGTCAGTCTTGGCGGCAGCTTCCAGTTGGGCAAACTGCTCAGGCTGCTCAGCCTTAAAAGCCAGCAGCGTAGTGCCCAGCCCATACCACGAGGTCATATTGTACCGGGCCTGGCTCCACGAAAACACCCATGGTATGGCCCGCAGGTCGGCCAGCGTCTGGGCCCCCTTTCTGCGCGATGGTCTTGAGCCTATCTTACTATTTTCAATGGCATCAATTGGTGTAGCACCCCTGAAAAAGGTAATAAACCCTTCTTCTTGCAGCAGGGCGCTATACACCTGCTTACTTTTGGCTGCCAGGTGGTTCAACACCTCGGCCAGGGGGTGTTCCTGCCGGGCCGTATGGGTATCATTAATGGTACGGCCCACCGTGCTGGCCATCAACAGTTCTAAATTGTGTGTGGCGTTTACCTTATTGGCATACTTCTGCTCTATCGTCTCGCCTTGCTCAGTCAGGCGCACATCGCCACCTACTGTGGCATGCGGCAGGGCCTGCACAAAATAATACGTGGGCCCGGCCCCCCGGCTTATGCTGCCGCCTTTGCCATGAAAAAAGCGCACCTTCACCCCGTGGGCCTCCCCTGCCTGGCTTAGCCGGGCCTGTGCCTTGTACAGCCCCCACTGGCTGGCCAAAATGCCGCCGTCTTTATTACTATCGCTATAGCCCACCATAATCTGCTGCACGGGCTGCGTCTGCCCTTTCACCTCCTGCAAATACTTCAGGCTGCGCTGCGTCATGGGGTGGGTCAAAAATGCCGTTAAAATCTCGGGGCCGGCCTCCAGGTCTTCTATCGTTTCTAACAAAGGCACCACCGGCACCGTACACACCAACCCGCTGGGGGTATTCAGCAGCAGGCCCGCCTCACGCGCCAGCAGGTAAACCGATAGCAGGTCGCTTACTGAGCGGGTCATACTCACTATAAACGAGCCTATACCATCTAACCCATACTTTGCCACGTGCCGCTCTACCACATTATACACCTCAAGCACCGCTTTGGCATTGGCGCCTACCTCCATATTGGGGTGTGAAAACGGCCTGCCTGTAGCCAGCTCCTTATCAATAAAATCAAAGCGCTGTTCAAAATCCCATGTTAAATACGCGCTGCCGTCCATGCCAGCAGCATCTAACAGCTGGCTAATGGCCTGGTCGTGAAAATCACTGTTTTGCCGCACATCAAGCGCTGCCAGGTGAAACCCAAAGCTGCTCACACACCTGATGGCATCATTCACATCATAATACGCAATTGACTGGTAGCCATGGGCCAGCAGTGATTCCTTCAGCAGGTTCAGGTCATCCAGCAGGGCGCCTTTGCTCACATAGGCCCCCTCAAACGCCATCAGCCTGGTGGCATGGCCCCGCTCAGTATCCAGGGGCAGCTTGCTAATCATCAAATTGATCAACTGCCTGAAGGCCTCGCCCCGGTTTCTCTCAAGGGCCTCCTGGCCCTTTGTGCCCAGGCTCTCGGCCATCTGTGCAATGCGCACCTGCATGGGGCGGTGGGCGTCTTCCAGCTCAAGCGTAAGGCTAATCTGCTTCACCAGCTTGGTTAGCCGGCGGCGCACCACCACAAAAGCATTTAAGCGCAGCTGTTGCAGGGCGTTTTGGGTTATGCTGGCCGTTACCAGCGGGTGGCCGTCGCGGTCGCCGCCCACCCAGTTGCCAAACGTCATCTTCGGGAAGGCCGCCGCCCGCAAAATCTTATCTTTACCAAAACCGGCCTCTTGCCAGGCCTGCACCATTCTGCGGTCAAGTATGGGCACCACCTCGGGAAATACATTCGTCAGGTAATGCAGCACATTGCGCAGCTCTGAATTAATATCTGGCTTCTCTACAAAAATCTCACCCGTACCCCACAGGCGGTACAGGGCCAGCTTAATATTCTGCCTGATGTTCTCCTGCTCCATGGTGGTATACATCTGGTTTTCGCGCTGTACCATCAGCAAATACAGCTCACGGTGGTGCTCCAGCACGGTGGCCCTTTTGGCCTCTGTGGGGTGGGCCGTCAGCACAGGCTCTACCTGTATATCGGTCAGCTGCTCGGTAATGGCCTGCTCAGTAATGCCCTCCTGCTTAAAGCGGGCAAAAGCATTGGCCCACAGCCCTACCTGGCTGGCCAGGGCCCGCTCTTCGGCCCGGCGCCGTTGCTGCACCGCATGGTTTACTTCAGAAATATTAATGAGCTGAAAAACAATACTATACAGCTGTATATGCTTCAACGTAAAAGCGTCTGGGCCAAGGGCCACTTCATTAATCCAGGGTATCTGCCGGGCCATGGCTGCCTCGCCGTTTTCTTCCAGCACCTCCCGCAGGGCGTTCAACAAAAACTCAAGGTCATGATAAGGTTTGCCTACTTTATCTTTGGCGTTCTCTAAAGCTGTCATTCCAATACTCAGGGTTTGTGTGATAGTTAATAGCTGGCCAGTGCCACTGCATTGCCTGGCAAAGCACCATACATGCGGCCTAAACTAATAAAACTTTTCCCCTCCGGTAATGACCCTGGTCACTTTAAAAATTGCAAACGATTGAGATCAACCAGAGTCCTTAAAAATGTTTGTAGATTGTGCCTCACCAACGGCATCAGTAACCTATTCACCACATAAAAGATAAACATCACCCAGTATTTTGCCTCCCTTCATGTCGCCAACATCACCCTATCATTTCAACCAGAGCGGATGTATCTGTTGGTAAGGGCCTACTAATGACAGATGAACACCACATTACTTGACCTGTGCCGAACTTTTGTATACCGTGATAACCATTTCGTATGTTTTGTATAGATTTGCTTAACAATGAGCAACCAAGCCTCAAACC
>CAZXTW010000384.1:0-6328 GCA_964643525.1 uncultured Roseivirgaceae bacterium | reverse complement strand
AGCACCACCGGCGGCACGGCACCTTACAGCTACACCTGGCGCGACGGCAGCAGCAACATCATCAGCACCACCGCCACCCTGCAGAATGCTGCGGGCGGGGCCTTCTACACCGTTACCGTGACTGATGCCAACGGCTGCGCGGCCACTGCCATTACCCAGGTGCCGGCCACCACACCACCGCAGGTAAGCCTCACGGCCACTGACGTAACCTGCTTTGGCAGTGCCGACGGAACGGCCACCGCCACCCCCGCCAACGGCAGGGCACCGTTTACCTACCTGTGGGCTGACGGGCAGACTACCCAGACGGCCACCGGCCTGGCCGCGGGCACCTACAGCGTAACCGTGACCGATGCCAACGGCTGCACAGCCAGCGGCAGCGTAACCCTTGACGAGCCTGTGGCCCTGACACTGGCCACCGTCACCAACCAGAGCCCCGGCTGCTTTAATGACAGTGACGGCTTTATTGAAGTACGGGCACAGGGCGGTGCACTGCCCTATGCCTACACGTGGGACGACGGCGTGACAGGGGCCATCCGCAGCGGCCTCAGCGCTGGCGTATACCTCATTACCGTGACCGATGCCAACGGATGCACCGCCACCACCCAGGTGGTGCTCATCAACCCTGAGCCGCTCACCGCTACGGTAACCGAAGTGGTACAGCCCACCTGCTTTGGCGGCAGCAACGGCAGCCTGACTGTACAACCCGGCGGCGGCACCGCCCCATACACCGTGCGCTGGCAGGACGGCACCACCGGCACCACCTTCAGCAACCTGCTGGCAGGCTTCTACAGCTACACCATTACAGATGCCAACGGCTGTACCATCAACCGCTCGGCAGAGGTGCCCGAAACACCGCAGCTAACCTTTGACATTGAGAACATTGACGGCTGCCCGGGGCAGGATGTAGTGGTGACTGCCCCCATCACAGGTGAAAGCTACCTGTGGCAAAGCGGCAACACCACCATCAGCACCACCAGTACGGCCACCGTTACCCGGTCGGGCACCTACCGCCTCACCGTAACCAGTGCCGAGGGCTGCACCGCCACAGACAACTTTACCGTTGACCTCTCTGGCGAGGCCGTCACGCCCGACTTCCTGATGGCCAGCAGGGCCTTTGTGGGTGATACCGTCATGGCCATTGACATCTCTGACCCCATACCCGATGCCATTGCCTGGGAGTTCCCCGGCAACGTCACGCCGGTGGGTAACACTGATGACACCTTCATGTCGCTTATCTTCCATGAAGAGGGCGGCTACGCCATCACCATGAAAGCCACCTATGGTACGTGTGTGTACGATGTGACCTTTAGCATCAACATCGAGGGCAGCATTGCCCAGGGTGGGGGAGGCATCCCCGCACCGGGTGTGGTAGAAGAAAGCATCATCAAAAACGTAACGACCTGGCCCAACCCAAGCAGCGGCCGCTTTACCATTGACCTGGAGCTGGACAAAATAGCCCCGGTTGAACTGCGCATGTTCAACCCCCAGACCAACCAGACCATCCAGTTCAATACGGCCACTGACGGCGACACCTACAGCTTTGAGTACGACCACTTCGGCCTCAGCCCTGGCCTGTACTTCGTCACCATCCTGGCCGGCGAGCAGCGAACAACCGTCAAAGTCATCATTGCACAGTAACGCTGCCAGTAACCTCAATAAACAACACCAATCAACCCAACCAACCCCCGGCCCACACCGGGGGTTTTTCTTTGCCACTGGTATGATGAAGATAAAGGCTAAGTAGCCGGTTTTATGGTAAAACACCTTTTATACTCGGTTTAAAGTGCTTTTCTACAGGGGTTATGGTATTGGGGTGTTGCTTTATCCGTTTAGAAGCAGCTTGCTTCTAGTTTGGAAGCAACTTGCTTCTGAGTTGGAAGCGGCTTGCTTCTGAGTAAGAAGCAGCTTGCTTCTGGTCAGCGGCTTTACCAGAAACAGAGCGAAACCAGTAAGGATTTAACGCAAACCCTTACCAGCGGCAAAGCGCGCCCAGTAAGGGTTTGCTACACGGCTGCCAAGGGCCTGCCCCGAATTAGGGCGGGCCGGCAGAACCAAACAGGGGGTGGGGCCTGTTATACCTCCATTAAACCACACCCCATGAAAACCCTCGTTACTGCAAGCCTGGTATTGGCCCTGACCCTAAGTATGCGCACCACCACCTTTAACATAGATTTTGGCACCGCCCGCAACGCTACCGACTGGCGGGTTATTGTTGACGGGGTAATGGGCGGCATGAGCAGCGGCACTATTAACTACACGGAAAATACCCTGCAGTTTACCGGTGAGTTGTCATTGCGCAACAACGGGGGCTTTTCACAAATCAGGAAATACACCAACGGCACTGACATGAGCCCCTACCAAATGGTAGAGGTACGCATCAAAGGTGATGGCCGCCGCTATGGCCTGCAACTGGCCCATCACAGCTACTGGGCCATGCCATACCGCCAGCAGTACATCCAGACTGAAAAAGGCCAATGGCAAACCCTGCAACTGCCCATGGCCAACTTCAAGGCCTACCAGGTAGGCAGGCCCCTGAACCAACAGCTCAGCGCAGAAACGCTCACCAACATCAAAAGCATTAGCATTATCCTGAATGACAAAATTGAAGGCCCCTTCGCCCTTGAAATTGACTACATCAAATTTTATTGATCAATCGCTGGCATCCCGACTACTAATCGGGATGCTGCCTACAGCAGAGCTTCCAAGCAAAAGGAAACGGCCTTTGAAAAATTGGCGTGAAGAAGCTGTCGTGTAAGCGCGTTAAAAATGAATGGTGTGGCGCTGAAGAAAATCAAAGGTTTAATGATGCTCTCGTGGCTTAGTTCTTTTAAAGTACAGCGTTAACTGAGCTTCATTCATTTTAGTGCTGGAACAAAAGCTTTAGCCTTGTTTTTCAACAGTCTTGATTTTTTGGTTCGTTTTTGATCAAGCAAAAATGAACACCCATGAAAAGTGTGCCTACTGCATAAAACGATGAGAAGAACAGTGTAAGAAAAACCAATTCAAGCGTACAGATTAGGCTTTCTATTAATTATTCACTGTTCATTATTAATTAAATCAAAAATTTGGTAGGGTAAACTGTAGCTTGAATGTATACAATTACAAAAGCATTGAAAGTTCAAGTATGAATATAATTAGCGACGAGTTCTCTTTATACAATCGATTGCCTTATTCTCGTTGATATGCCCCGATTTGCCTTATAATTATCTTGACTCCCTACTTGCTGTGCTACCTGGTTAACACATAATAATTCAGCCTTCAGTTTCTGATTCAATTCAAATCAACTGTTCACTTAACAGGTAAACTATGATGAACTTACTACACGCCCTGCGGTGGGTGGGTGTTGCCGTATGCCTATGCCTGCTGCACAGCACCTTGTGCGCCCAGGCCAAACACTACGACTATCTGGGGGGTGGCCATAGCAATGGCGTTACCGTAACGGTAAGCTCGGCCACGGGCAGCGCCACGGGCCAGGCCACGGTAGATGGCTTTGCCGTGAGCAACGAGCAACAGCTTAAAGAAGCCAGCCGCTTTTTGGCGCAGGCTACCTTTGGGGCTGATATGGCCACCATTAAAATGGCCGCTGCCATGGGCTACGATGCATGGCTGACCGAGCAGTTTGCCCTGCCCCAGGCCTCTATTTTACCCATGATGGTGCAGCACCGCAATTACAACGAGGCCGATGAAGCCGACGGCAACGTGGGCGATGTGAATGTGCCCATCTGGAGTGGCTACTTCCGCTCGGCCTGGTTTGACTTGAATATGAAAACGCCCGACCTGCTGCGCCAGCGCATGGCCTACAACCTGAGCCAGATTATGGTGGTGAACGACAATTCAGACTTTTTTATGGATGTGGGTCAGACCATTGGCGGCTATTACGACCTGCTGGGCAGCCATGTATTTGGCAATTACAAAAGCCTGCTAACCGATGTGACGCTGAGCCCGGTGATGGGCAACTTCCTTTCGCATTACAACAACCCCAAGGCCGACCCAGCCAACAACATACACCCTGACGAGAATTACGCCCGCGAAATTATGCAGCTATTCAGCATTGGCCTGTGGGAGCTGCACCCCAACGGCACCCGCAAGTTTGGCCCCAACGGCCAGTGGGTACCCACCTATACCAATGACGACATTAAGGAGTTTGCCCAGGTGTTTACCGGGCTGGGCAGCGGCCTGGCCAATGGCGAGTTTGGGGCACCTATTGACGATGCCGACGAAGACAATGTGCGGCAGGTAACCACCCCCATGAAGATGTACGAGGCCTACCACGACAACAGCGAGAAGCACCTGTTGAACGGCCTGGTGCTGCCCGCCGGCCAGGCAGGCATGACAGACATTAACCAGACCGTGAACCACCTGGCCACGCACCCCAATACAGCCCCCTTTATTTGCACAGCCCTGATTAAGATGCTTACCACCAGCAACCCCAGCACCAATTATGTTGGTGATGTGGCCGCCGTGTTTGACCCAAATGAGGCAGGCAACTTTCAAAAGGTAATCAGGGCCATACTGCTGCACCCCGAAGCCCGCGATTGTGACCGTACCGAAACGTATACCTTTGGTAAGCTGCGTGAACCGGTGGTGCGCCTTATGAATTTCTTCAAAGCCTTCCCCATTAATGTAAATACCGAAGAAGATGAAGAAGACTTTTACTTTTATGAAATGGTGTGTTATGGCATTAATACAGGGCAAAGCCCCTTTGCGGCGCCCAGCGTATTTAACTTTTACCTGCCCGACTATGCCCCGCAGGGCCCCATAACACAAAACTACCTGGTGGCGCCAGAGTTTCAGATTTTAAATGCCTCTAACGCCATAGGCCTGGTAAACGAGATGAACAATAAGATTGTGAAGGGCATTTACTTTTACCCGGTATGCAATGTGGGCGATGAGCCCCCAGATATTGGGGCGAGCGATGCGTTCATCCCCACTGAATCGCGCCTGTTTGTAACGCAGGAGCTGAACCTGGCCGCCACCGACCCGGCCGCACTGGTGGCCCACCTGGATGTACTGCTGGCCAACGGGGGCCTCTCGGCAAGCACGCGCACCATCATTACCGAGGCCATTGCCCAGCTGCCCGCCCCCGAAGACCGCCTTCGCCTGGCCATTTACCTGGTCATGATCAGCCCGGATTACGCGATTTTGAAATAAGAGGTTAGATGTAAGATGTTAGAATTTAGATTGTAGAGACGTCGATTCATCGCGTCTCCGCCACCACCACCACTCCTTCAACCATGGCACACAAAAAACATACCTACGACAGAAGAAACTTCATTGGCAAACTGGGTTGCGCAGCCATAGGCAGCACCACCTTCTTTTCCACCCTCTTCAACCTGCAATCAATGAGCGCCGCCTCGCTCAACAACAGCGCCAATAGCCTGAACAAGCTCAGTGGCATAGCTGGCACCAATGGCGATAAAGAAGACTACCGCGCCCTGGTATGCATTATGCTGGGCGGCGGCAACGACAGTTACAACATGGTGGTGCCCCGCAGCAATGAGCACTACCAGCAATACCGCACCACCCGCAGCAACCAATCGCTGGCGCAAAACACGCTGCTGCCCCTGAACCCGCTGACCTACAACGAAAAGGAGCTGGGCTTCCACCCGGCCATGGGCGAGCTGAAGGCCCTGTTTGACCAGCAAAAGCTGGCCGTAATCAGCAATGTAGGCACGCTGGTGCAGCCCACCACCAAAAGCCAGCTGTACAACGGGGCGCAGCTGCCCCTGGGCCTGTTTAGCCATGCCGATCAGGACAAGCAATGGCTCACCTCCGTACCACAAACCAACTCGGCCACCGGCTGGGGCGGCCGCCTGGCAGATATGGTACAGAGCGCCAACAGCAACAGCAACATTTCAATGAACATCTCGCTGTCTGGCAAAAACCTGTTTCAGCTGGGTAAAGAGGCCTCAGAATACGCCATACTGCCCACCGGCACAGGCAGCATTGGCATGGCAGGCTATAAAGAAAACAGCACCTTTAACGAAATCAGAACCGGGGCTGTAAAAAGCCTGCTTGAAAAGCAGTACCAGGACATATTTAAGCAAACCTATGCCGAAACGGTACTGGCCAGCCAGAACACGCATGAGTTGTTTAGTGCGGCTGTAGGCAATTCACAGCTCAGCACCAACTTTAGCAATACTGAGCTATCGCAACGCCTACAAATGGTGGCCCGCACCATTAAAGTGCGGCAAGACCTGGGGGCCAAACGGCAAACCTTCTTCATCCGCTTTGGTGACTTTGACCACCACGATGAGCTGCTGAATAACCACAACCAGCTGATGGGCGAGCTGAGCAAGGGCATGAGTGAGTTCCAGGCAGCCCTGGC
>CAZXTW010000383.1:0-6335 GCA_964643525.1 uncultured Roseivirgaceae bacterium | reverse complement strand
CTATTACCTCAGACTTTTTCTTTAACCTGCGCACGTGGCAATTTCAGAATGTAATACCTGTAAGGTGGAGCGAGTTTAAGCTGAGCATACCTGAGTATTTTATTTATAACCAGATTATGAATGGCTATTTGCCATTGCATTATGCCAAGTCGGGCAGCCAGTCAAAAACTTTTACTTTCGGTGGCCGGGGCATGCAACAAGTTACTTATAATGAACGCACTGAGCATTGGATAGCCAAAGATATGCCCGCTTTTGATATAGAAGAGTACATTACAGTACCATCGGACTATATGACTTTGGTGCGTTTTGAGTTGGCTTCAATAGAGTTGCCAAACAGTCTGCCTGATGTGTATAATAAAAGCTGGAGCGACGTAAACGATAAACTACTGAGGCACCAGAGTTTTGGACAGCAACTTACTGGCGGGCCATTTTTAAGCAAGGCCACTGATGCCATAGAAGCAAAGTATACTACCGAGCAAGAAAAAATGCAGGCGGCCTATGAGTTGGTGCGTAGCCATATGGACTGGAACGATATTAATTCAAAGTACGTGAATAATACACTAAGAAGTGCCTGGGCCGCCCGAACAGGCAACTCTGCCGATATCAACTTGCTGCTAATTGTTATGTTACGCCGCTTAGGTATACAGGCAGAACCTGTGGTACTTAGCACGAGAGACAATGGCCGGGTACACCCTGTATACCCTACCCGAAGTAGCTTTAACTATGTAATAGTGCTGGCCATTGTTGATGGTAAGTCAGTACTGCTTGATGCCACTGACGATTATTTGCAGCCCGGTGAGCTACCTTACCGCTGCATGAATATTCAGGGGCGTTTGGTTATAAAAGGCAACGGCCAGTGGATTAACCTGAACAATGGCGAGAAGTTTTCTGAAACAATGCAGGCAATTGTAAGCATTGATGCTGATGGTATGATTAAAGGTGAAGCCAAACAGCGCTTTACAGGGTACAGTGCAAGGAATATGCGCGTGCAGGTAACCAACAATGGTATTGAAGAATACCAGAAAGAGTTTGCAGCAGAGGTAGAAGATTGGGCCATTTCTAAACATGAAGTGAGCGGCATTGATGCCGGCGGCCCAGTGAAAACCAGCTTTGCCTTTGAAACAGAAGACCAAGCTAATGTTACCCCAGATATGATTTATTTTACCCCTGTGTTTTATGGGGCTACTACAGATAACCCCTTTCATTTGGCAGAGCGAGTTTACCCTGTAGATTTTGGGTGCCCCATTGAAGAGATGATGGTATATAATATTAGCTTGCCAGAAGGGTATTCTGTAGAAGAGTTACCTAAGCCGCTGGCCATGTCAATGCCTGAAAATGCAGGAAAGTTTGTGTACAACATAGCCCAGAACGGGCAAAGCCTACAGGTAATGTGTACTATAAAAATTAACAAAGCCATATTTTTACCAGAAGAATACCCTGGCCTTAAAGCTTTTTATGACAACATTATAGCCAAACAGGCCGAACAGGTAGTGCTAAAGCGCAATTAAGCACAGGCTGCGAGTAAAACAAAAAGGCTGTGAACATTCACGGCCTTTTGTGTTTCTATGGTATATATTCACGGCTACTTATGAAGCACAGCAGCACCAACGCGCAGCCACAATTACTACATCATGAAGTATACCCCCATCAAACCACTACTGAGTGGGTGGTATTCATCCATGGGGCCGGGGGCAATACCAAAACATGGGCCTACCAGCTAGAGGCCTTTACGGCCCATTATAACGTGCTGTTGCTTGACTTGCGTGACCATGGCCAGTCAAAAAATATTGAGCCAGCCTATAGCACCTACCATTTTGATATGGTTAGTGCTGATATTAAGGCCGTGCTTGACAGCCAGGGCATTGCCACCGCGCACTTTGTTACGCTTTCATTTGGCAGCGTAATGATTCAGGATTTCGCACTGCGCCACCCACAGGTGGTGCAGCGCATAGTCATTGCCGGGGGTATATTTAAAGGCACTTGGGCCATCAGGTTGTTTACGCAGGTAGCACGCGTGTTTAACGTAGTGTTGCCCTACCACACCATGTACAGCCTGTTTAGCTACCTGTTAATGCCACGCCAGCGCAACCAAAAGGCACGCCGCCTGTACCAAATGCAGGCCCGCAGGCTCACCCCTGAAGAGTACCTGAAGTGGGTAGGCCTGTATGGCGAGTTTTTCAGGCTGCTGCGTCGCTTTTACAGGCAACGCCTGCAAAGTGATGTGCTGGTAGTAATGGGTGGAGAAGATTATATTTTTCTGGCCGGGGCCCGTGCCTTTGTAAAGCGCCAGCAAAAGGCACAGCTTAAGGTATTGCCACACGCCGGCCATATTTGCAATATTGAAGCACCAGAAGCATTCAATAGCCTGGCTATTCACTTCCTTACCGGGCATCATAACAGCACATAAGGCACTTTTCATTATCAGACTATCAGGTTGGTTTCCCCCTCCTGGCATCAGGGTGTTTTCCCGTCGTTTAAATCTATTACAATGTGTTTCTTAAAGTGTTGCCTTAAGTTTATGGTAGGAAATATGTATTGGTTAAAATGCGTGTATTCAGTTTTGGCATGCAATACCCCCCTTAAAGTACCTGTTGTAATTACACAAAAGTGTTCTCCAATAGCTTTCGGTAATGTGATAACTTTAGCTTCGGAGTCAAATACTTTTTTCCAACTATCAGGCGAAAGCTCGAAATGACAACCTACTTCTGCCGTAAGAAAAGGCCCCTGGCCTTTGCTGAATGTTGCTTCTACGAAGGCGCCTACAATCATAGCGTCTGGATCAGCCCCAAACCTGATACTAAACCCCAACGATACTTCGTCTTGGTTTTGGTGGTATAATGATTCTTTCAGGCTGAACTCTTCAGTTGAAACGTTTACTAATTTAAAGCCAACTTCATTCATTGCTTATGAGGCATGTGATAGGTAATTGTCATCATTTAGACTTAGGTTCACCTCAAACAAAATTTGATCTTGTTTACTGTATTCTACTACTTGCTTTCTTGCCGGCTCTAAGCTAAACTTCAATTTAGGCACATCAGCTGCATTACTTTCACAGCTTATTAATTCAATGCCCAATTCAGCCTCAATTTTGGTAATGGTTTCTAAAGTGAGGTTCTGTTGGCCTTTTACTATTTTGTTGACTTGCTGGGGGCTTACCTCCAGTGCCGCAGCCAGTTGCTTTTGTGTAATGCCTTTGCTTTTCAATGCTTTGAGTATTTTCAAAGCTATTTTAGATGATTTTTCTAACCAGGCCTTATTTTCTAAACGCCACTTTACATCTTTTTGCCATTCGGTAGAAGTGCCGCTAACCAAGGCGGCTAGCTTGTCTTTATTAGTTTTCATGATATTAAGTCCTCTATATCTTCTATAAACTGTACACCGTTTTCTCTTAAATAGGCCTGCACTTTGCCTAACTTGACTTTTTCGGCTTTGGTGTGCTCACTTTCGTCCATTGTTCTAGTTAACTTGATGGCTCCACCTGTAATAATTATAGTATTAGGGTCAATTCTGATGCCATAAATGCGTAACCAGTTTTTACTCGGGTTTATTTTTACTTTCGTTTTCTGTAGCTCAACAACATGGTATTCAGAATTGTTTAATGGTTTGAATAACTGATCTAAATTTAAATGAGCAGCCTGTGCATGGAACAATATTGTCTCAAACATATTATCAACGGCTGCTTGAGTCAACTCTATTGCTTGGTCTGTCGAAATTCCTGGAAAGCCTTTACGAAGATGCTGCTCGTATTGGTTAAAAAAATTGAATAGATATTCTACATCATTCCATATGCTGTATAATCTTCTAAATTCATCGAGCTCTTGATCAGGATACTTAACCGTTAATAAACGGCCATTATCTTCATTTGATGATTCAAAGGTATCAATAATTTGCATGAAATCAACCTAAAAGTTTATTTTATTCCCATGGATGTTGATGAGTGGTCAACTGGGAAATCAAACTCAGCATAAACTCAACCAATAATAGCTACAATTCTATTGTTATAAAAACACAGTATGCTGTTGTTGTTAAGTAAGCTCATTATGAGCTTTTTTACTTCGTAGATGTCAACCCCAAAATAAAAATGGTCGTCCATAAGGCGGTACGCACCCAGTGGGCGTTAATAAGCCTGTGAATAACCTCAGGGCTACCGTTGCCCTGGGCTATGGCCTTGTGCAGGGGCACTGCATGGGTAAAAGTAACCAGCCAGGTGGCCAGCACCAGCACCAGGCCAGCCAGCCTGAGCCACGAAAAAGCTCTTACAATAGCAAACCCATAACCAAACAACTGGCCAAACATAAGGGGCATCACAACCAGGGTAATGGCGGTGGTGTATTTGGGGTGCCAGCGCAGCAAATCGGCCTTGGCGTAATACAAAAAACTGGGGTATACAATGAGCTGTACCATCCAGGTAAGCACCACCAGCCCAAAATCAACAATTTTTAAAAACATGGCATTGCCTGGTTATAGCCCTTTAACACCCCAAAGCGCTTAATGGTTTGGCGGGGCGGCCACTGCCTGCGTGGTATTTGCCGCTTTTGTACCAGAGCCATGCCTCTTTTTAGCTGGGCAGCCGGTGCGTATTTCCTAGATGTAGCACCGTTAGGCCAGTTGGCCTAACAACAAAAGGCCAACTGGCCTAACAACAAAAGGCCAATTGGCCTAACGTGCAGGACTCTGGCTGGTAGGGTGAGGCTTTACTGGGCAGTCTTGTCAAGGTCAAGGCCACCATAATACTGCAGGTCAATATCTTTGCGGTGCTTTACCATATAAGTAATTTGCCCGGTGTGGTATGAAAAATGCTCAGTTACATGCACCAATATGCTTACACCTGTTTCTTCAAAACCCTGTACACTATAGGTTTGGGTAAGGGCTTCTGGCGTAAGGGTATTCAGGCAGGCTGTAACATCGGCCTGCAGGGTATGCAGCAGCTCAATCAGGGTTTGTGTGGGTAGGGGGCCGGTTGCGTCAAACTCCTGCTGGCGTTGGCGGTTATCAGCGCCGCCGCCCAGGCCTGCTATTACCCACTGCCGCACATTGCCACACAGGTGCAGCACCAGGTTGCCCACACTTACCGTATTGCTGTTTGCCCTGGCCCACACTTCGGCTTCTGTTAGCTGGTCCAGGCATTTTAATATGCGTGGTACTGACTCTACAAACAACCGGTGGTGTACTTGCTGTACCAGTAGCTGGGCCACGGTAGCATCGGGGTTTGGCATGGGGTAGTAGTTTATTGCTTAAACTTAATAAACAGCTTTTCTGATTTCAATACCTGTGGTGTACCATCGGCAGCGGCTTCCTGCATGCTAAACAGCAGGGCCCCCTCAGCGGCTGTCAGGTCTTGAAACTTCAACTCGCCCAGGCGGTCGTCGCTCACACCCAACAGGCGGTACTCTAACACAATGCGGTTGGCCTCTTTCCTGAAACCGCTAAAGTTATGCTCGTTTTTGGGGTTGTTCATAATTAAGGTAGCATACTGGTCAACACCCAGCACCAGCCTGTCGGCTATGGCTTTATCTGGCAGGGTGCGCTGGGCTTGCTGGCCTGCTACATCGGCCACGGTGCTGGCCTCATTTACGGCGTATACACTGGCCGCGTCAAAGCCACCGGCATAATCAAACATCACCACCCGGCCTGTATCTGGCGGAAAGTCAGGCACAATAAAATAAAGCTCAAACGGCCCCTTGCGCAGCTCAACTGTGTTACCCTGCATTCTTACACGGCGGCTGTTTTGCCACACCTGCAACTGGTAAGGGTCAGGTTGGT
The DNA here is from genome assembly GCA_964643525.1 of uncultured Roseivirgaceae bacterium. Lineage (GTDB taxonomy): Bacteria > Bacteroidota > Bacteroidia > Cytophagales > Cyclobacteriaceae > CAZXTW01. The sequence continues at coordinate 572 of CAZXTW010000383.1, read as the reverse complement.
TGGGGGTGCAACCTGCCAGTGTGCTTACAACAACCAGTACAATCAACAATATTCGCAAGGGGTGCAACATGCCGGTTCAGTTTAGTTTAAGGGCGCCAAATTAATGAACAATGGGCAATCACACACAACGTATTGTGGGTTCATGGCCTGTTTATGGTATTTCAATATGCCCCTGCAGGTAAGTCACTGCCTGGCCACTAATTAACACCCGGTTGCCATCAAGCTGGCAGTGCAGGCGCCCCTGGCGGGCCGAAAGCTGTATGGCCTCAAAGGTGTTTTTTTGCAGGCGTTGCGCCCAGAAAGGGGCCAGCACGGTATGGGCCGAGCCGGTTACGGGGTCTTCATCAATGCCACAGCGGGGCGCAAAAAACCGCGATACAAAATCGACTTGCTGGCCGGGGGCCGTTACAATAATACCCCTGGCCTTGATTGTATTCAGCAGCCCAAAATCAGGGGTAAGGGCGGCTACCTCTGCCTGGCTGCCCAGCACCACCATTACATCTTCATTGGCCTGGTAGGCTGGGGCAGGGGCAATGCCCAGTCCGGCAAATAACGGCTCAGGCACCATGGGC
>CAZXTW010000382.1:0-6339 GCA_964643525.1 uncultured Roseivirgaceae bacterium | reverse complement strand
GTGCTTACCGTATCTGCCGTAATGGTGTTGACCCACCACTGCTGCTCCCAACCGGGGTTCAGGCTCAGCGCCACAGTCTGTTCTGGGCAGGCCAGCAGCGGTGCATCGTCATAAGTAATCATAGCTGCATCGGGGCTTTCACTAACAACCACTGTTTTACTTGCTGTGCCAGTACAGCCCAGGTTAGTAGTTACAGACAGGGTTACTACATAAGTGCCTGGTTGCGCATAAATATGCTCAAAGCTGTATTCATCTTCAATGATGGTGCCATCGCCCAGGTTCCACGTGCGGTTTACCACAGTTGAATAAATGTTGGTGGCAGAAGATAAATCTTCAAAATAATAAAAGTCACACTGGTTGCGGGCTTCTATGGCTACCTCATAATTGTTACAGCCTGGCACTTCAACCACGGCTTGCCGGCTAAATTCACTGCCCAGCATTTGCCCAAACATATTCACGGTAAACGTATAGTCTACCTCGTTTTGGGGCCTGGTTAAGACGCCAGAAAAAATACCGTCGTTGGCAATAGCATCTGGGTAGCTGCCATCGTCGTGCAGGTCTTGCGTGTAGGCGTTGCCATCAGCATCATAGTAGTAAGCAAAGGTGCTCATATTGGTTGCCTGTGTAGGGTCGCCAAGGGCAGCTTGTATGGCCACCCCTCCGGCCTGGTACAGGCTATCAATCGTTACAAAAAGGTGGTTGTCAACATCGCGGTAAAAGGCTACGCTGTAACCTTCGCCATCGGGAAGCCCTGGCTGGCCATCCCACAGCAGGGTGTACTGCCCAGGCGTTGGGCTTTGTACCAGGCAGCCCATGGTTTGTGCCTCCACATCATGAAAATAGTTCACGGTACTGCTTTCAGTAATAATACCATCGGGGCCCGTTAACTCAAAGCTGCCTGCCGGGGGGTTATCACCATAACGCACCAGCAAAGTAAAATCTTTCATGGTGGCATCTGCCATTGTTTCTATCGTTTGGCGGCCGTTTTCAGCCTGCCTCAACACCAACTGGTTGCTGTTATTGCCCGGCACCTGATCTGCCTGGGCATAGGTTTGGCCCCCTAATATTTCAGAAGCCTCAATGGCTTCAATATGCCACTTATCTAAAAACAACTGGTTGTAGGTGGCGTTGGTCCACTGCACCTGTAGCTTGGGGTCTGCTCCTCTGGTAAGCTTAAAGTCCTGGTCTTTATGGGGTATAGTGGTTAAAACAGCAAATAAATCTGCTGCTAGAACTTTAGGAAAGCGGAACGTGATATTTACATCATACTGGCCTGGGCTGAAGGTGTTCCAACCATAGCCAAACGAGTTAGCCACCAGTTCAATTACATTTTCTGTATTCACGTTAAAGTCAGCCAACTCCTGCCAAAGCTCTATGGCTTCAAGTGCATAGTCCTGGCGGGTATCATCACTTTGAAGCAGCTCTAAAATATTAATGCCACTAAACTCATCGAAGTAATTGATGCCGAAAGGGAAAAACGCTTCTGTATTCTCTTGCCAGTTGCGCTTAAACTGCCTTTCAGAAAAATTACCCTGCCCAAAGTACAAATAATCGCCAGGGGTAAAATGTGAAGGTGTGGCCAGGTTCAGGTCAAGGTCAAACAAATCTAAAATTGGGTTGACCGTTTTACGTAACCGCTCATTGGCTTTAGACTTAATGAACTCCACAACATGTGGCGATAAGTCTTTTGGAGCAAGCCGCTCAATCCACCTGTTTTGGGTGGCCTCAAGCTCTTTAAGCACCTTTTTATTAAACTTTTTGATGTCGCCACCTTTTTTTGATGCCGCTGCCTCTACTATACGAGGTATGGTTTGCGGGTACAGAATTTCAGGTCTGAACCGCAAAACATCTTCATTGTTTTTTCTTAATACCTTCATACGCATGGTACCCATACCTTCCAGCCCAGCATATGGGGTAATAAAACTATCTGAATAGCGCGAGTGTGTGGGCTGCCACCGGCTACCAGTAGCCCGGTTATAAAACAGTACCAAAGGGGTACAGGTATTGTACCTTACAAACTCACCATCAACATTATCTGGCAAATCAGCATTGCCTGTATAATCATTAGTGGCTTGCAGGTACTTCAAAAAGTAGCCCTGGTTGGTGACGGCACCAGTCTCGAGGTAATCATTCATGACCAAGGGCAGCAGCCATTTTTCCTGATTGCCCAACGATGGCTCTTCTACATCAGGGGTGTTCAAGTGGTTGTGGGCAAAATTAGGCAGAAAGCCCACATCAACCCCAAAGCCCAGCAAATTGCCTGAGCTGAGGCTCACCACACCGTCAGTATGGTCAATACTTTCAACATCTAACCCAAAGGGTATAAGCCCCAGAGAGGTGGTACCCGATACCTGAAAGTAGGTTACATTGTGGTTGTTAAGACTGGCGCGGGCATTTAAGCTCAACATGCTGGCGCTGCCAGGGGCCATTTCGCGGTAAGCAGGGGCATCTGCATCTTTACCTGCCGCCAGCTCAATAATTAGCTCACTAATAAACGGTTCAAAGTAGTTAATATAAGCACTAAAGCTGCCATGGTGTGGCGTGCCTAAAAACAGTACCTGCTCTATTCTATCATCATAAGTAACTGAATCAAGCTGTGGGCTGCCCCCGAGGGGCATTAAAAAGTTTCTGCCCCGCTCTTCAATATAAGCACGGGTTACCAGCCCACCCATGCTGTGGGCTATGATAGATGCCTTCTTTGCGGGTACCGCATCATAAAAGTCTGTTATGCTGTTCAGGGCCCGCTTAAGCAGGTAGGCCGACTCGGCAAAGCCCTGGTCTGGCGGGTAATAAAACTCCCAGATGTCATATGGGCTATCAGTATTTTGTCCGTAATTTTTTGACAGCCACCTTAACCTGCCGGGGTAAGATGAAAAGGCGTAGTCATTGATTTCATTTAAATTGGTGTTGGTTTCTTTTATTTTTTTCTGTTCAAACACCTCAGTATGGGTGCCCCAGTACTGGTCTGTACCGCTAACACCGTGCACAAACAAAACCGGCTGGCGGCTGTTGTCAATATACTGCAAGCTGGTACCAGCCTGTTGTTGCTCCTGGGCCGATTCAAAAGGGGGAATTAACATGGAGGTCTGGTAAAAATCATCTCCATATCTTATTTCCTGCCGCTGAGGGTGGGCATCCAACGGCTTGGTATAATCATACTTGTAGTACCTGGCATACTCCCAATCGTAATTAGCAGCATCAGGATAGTCTGAATTATCATTGCTGAGGTTTAGCGGTATCAGGTCATTATGGATAAACACAATGGCCTCTTTGCGTCGCTTGCCGGTTACATCAACCCGCTTGTACACAAAATGCATCTTGCCCATCAGGTCATTAAGTGCAATGCCTGCTTCTCTGTACACAAACAGCTCGTCAACATCAAAGTCAATATCAGTAGTGAGAAAAACAGCACGGCCCTGGTCGTCAATATCTTTGGTAACGCTTTGCCCTGACAGGCTCCATAGCTCTACCTTTTTTGCTTCAACAGCTGCGTTAAAGTTTTGCCTGCCCTCTCGCACATGAATAATTACAGCTGTATCATTACTGCCAATACTGCCAATAAAGCCTACCTTGTTGTTGTATGTGTTTGTCAGTACATCTTCATTAGTAAACTGGCCACTTGTAAACGTACCACCCATAATAGTGGCTACCTGTTCATTGGCTGCAATATCAGTCACTTCCTGCATGCCAGGCTCGTTATAATGCCTGTGCTTTAGCAGGCGGCCATCTTCTACCTGATAGGTGGCCATTACAATATCTGTTAACCCATTTACATCAATATCTACCCGGCGGTCACGCGCGTGGGGGCCTTCAAAAAGGCCCAGTGTAATACCTGGGGAGGGGGCAACAATGCCTACCTCAATGGCCCTGCCCCTTAATGCAATTGAGGCCTCCGCCGCAAACCCATCACCACTGATGGGGCTGCCCCACAGGTAGTTCAGCTGTTCGTCATAACGTAGCAACACCAGGTCAGCCTCGCCACTTGGAGTAAAAGTTCCCAATTCTCCGGGGTTGGTCACTTGCGGGTCAAAATCAGCTACACCAGAAAACTGAGCCAGCACTGCTACGCCTTCACCGGGTATTGCTACAATATCTAAAGCGCGGGCAGTGCCCCCGCCAGGCATATTAGGCTGAACCACATATTCAGATAAAAAGGCCTGGGTGTAAATACTCCCCGACCCTGGCAAGGGTGATCCAACTTGATACTTAACCAGAAATTCAGGAAAGCCAGCTACATACAGTTGGTCGTTGCCATCAGGGGCTATTTCAATAATCGGGCTGTCGTACTGCCCATAAAAAGCGCGTGCTTCTTTGGCAGCAGTGACGATAGGCGTTCCGTTATTATCTACAATTTTCAACATGCGGGTCATCAGCTTGCCCTGATCGACCGAGGGCACCTGCACATCGCGGTCAAAGTACTGCCAGCAGTTGCCCTGGCCACCATGTGGGTTTAAGCAAACGTTCAGGTTGTGTGAATCATAAAACTGGTAACTGAAGTAAATGGTACCATTATCAAGTACTTGAATATCAAGGGCACGTGGGGCATCTTCTGCTACAATGTCAATACTTGGCGTAGCCACAATCCAATCGGCCGCTACTAAGCTGCTTTGCTTCATTAAAAAGGCAGCTTCTGTAGCTGGCCGGGCGGTCATATGCTGTTGTGTAAGGTTTACTGTAGGGCCAAAAACACCTGCACTGTAAACTGTGCCACCAGGGCCTGTAGCCAGTTGTTCTATGTATGAGCCAAAGCCCTGAGCCACCTGGCTAAAAACCAGCTCGCCTTTATGGTTATAGGCCCCAAAAAGAGCGTTAGGCAGTGGCCTGCCATCATTATTCTGCGCCACATCATCAGGGCCAAACAGGGTACGTGCACCCTGTGATTGCCCTGCAAAATATACCAGAGGTGTACTACTGGCCGTTTGGCCGGTTACCACCTCTACAATAGTTACACCATCGCCCTGTACGGGTGCACCGTTGGGGTCGGCCATCATGCGGCGCGCCCAGTTTAGCGTGTCTGGCTCCTGGTCTGGTGGTGGTTCTGTTTGGCTGTAAGCCTTAAAGTAAAGGCAAAATACAGCCAGTAGCAGGCATAGGCATGCCTGCCAGGGGTGTGTCATGTGTGTCATGTGAAGTACTGAAGTTGATTAAGAACTAAAAACTGACCACAACTTGGGCATATTAATTGGTTAACTCAACCGCAGTATCGCGAAGTGAAATATTGGGTAGGTTAAGTGAAAACATAGTTGCCGAAGTGGGCCTGAGGGCAGGTGAAAAAGTGAAATGGTAACCCCCGCCCACAGGGTGTGGGCAGGGGTTAGCCTTTACCAGATTGGCCAATTGATTAATGCTGAATAACCAACGGTTTTGTGAGCACCTGCTGGCCGGTGCGTAACCGCACAATGTATAGGCCAGCGGGTAGCTGGCCTACATCAATATGGGCTGTATGGCCGTTTTCAGCCTGCCAGCTTTGGGTAGTGGCTACTACCCCGGCCGCGGTAAGCACATCAATTTGGGCCTGCTGCACCCCTGCAGGCAGTTGCACCTGCAGGCTGCCGTTGGTAAGCGGGTTGGGGTATACGGCCCACGCCTGCCCCTCAGGCTGTGCCAAACCGGCGGCCGTTCTGGTTTGCCGCTTTTTACCAAACCGGGCCTCTACAAGGTTCATGTCGCACCAGTCAGAGTAAGCCCCCCACTGCCCCTCAATCAGGTAGCTTACCCGCACCTTAACCGTAACAGGGCTGCCAGGGTACAGGCCTGCCACAGTAGAAGGGTAAAAGAACGGGCTGAGGTTGTCTTTATGGCCTGAAAGCCCCGTTCGGGTGTATTCAAAGCGGTACTCTTCTGGCTGTATAAAATCACCAAAGGTGCCCCCGCTGCCATCATGAGCTGTTATAAACCCTGAAGTGCCGCTAATGGTTACCGGGCAGTTGTCAATTATAACCCCACGCGGGCGCTGTAGCGATACCACACATTTACGGCCGAAATCACCCAGGTTAAAGGTACCCCCTGCATTGGTCATGTATAAAACACTGGCATAGTAGCTCTTGTCCCATTCAATAAAACCTTCAAACTCGGCCAGGTCAATGCTGTTGTTGGTACCTCCTGGGGCATAGTGGTGTACCGTATTGCTTGTGTTGCCAATTTCTTGCAGGCGTACCCTATAACCGCTGGCGCTGGGTACAGAACCCCAGCTTAGCTCCTCGCCTTCAATTTTATTAAAGGTAATACCGCTACAGTCGGTCAGTTCAGGCTCAAACAACTCAGCATAAAAGAAGTTTTTCTCTGGGCTGGTGCCATACATCACCCCGTCAATCATCCACGAGACTGAAACAAACGAGT
>CAZXTW010000381.1:0-6339 GCA_964643525.1 uncultured Roseivirgaceae bacterium | reverse complement strand
GATAACATTTCTTCTGGCTCTTACGATGACATACGAAGGAAATCTTTGCGAAACTTAGTGCTTGGAGAAATTGTCTTAAACTCTAACCCCGAATCACCTACAAATTCACCAAACAGAGGTTATATTTTAAATACCACCTATGCAGAGCTTTTTAGGAAGTCTGAAGGTTTAAGTGATGCTTGGAAACGAAAGGTTAAAAAGGCGCTAAAAAATGTTGACCCAATAGGAGAGCAGTTGGAGGCAAGAAGAGACATAGTTAAAATTCCTGTAAAAAATTATGGTGTACTCAACTTTTCGCCTGGTGAACATAACAAACTTCAAAAGGCCATTGTTGAAGAGTTTTTGCCTAGATATGGCTATGGGGCTGATGTATTATACATTGGTGATGCTAAGAGTAAGTATTTGGTAGTGGAAGAACAAAAGTTAAATAATTTGAATTTTTTTGAGATCTCTCATGATCGGCTCCCTGATATCATTGCTTATTCACAGGAAAGAAATTGGCTTTATATTATTGAAGCCGTACATTCTTCTGGTCCGATCGATCAAGCTAAGTTAATACTGTTTCAGAAACTCACTCAGGGCTGTACAGCAGACATTGTTTACATAACTGCTTTTTTAACTCGAGAAAAGTTTAAAAAGTTTGCAAGGGAAATTGCTTGGGAAACAGAAGTTTGGATAGCGGAAAACCCAGACCACATGATTCATTTTAATGGTGATAAGTTTTTAGGGCCTTATTAAATCCAGTTTGAAAAGGCTTATTCCATCGGATAATTTTAGATTTTGGTCATTATGGATCACAATCAAACTGGCCTAAACCAAAGCATAAGTATCTCTACTTATCATAAATTGTTTTACTTTTTTTTGCTTGGGGTTGAACAAATTTAATGAAAATACTATTATTGTATCATAATGACTGGCAGTCATCAAGTAAATTATGAGTAAACGCGCTACCCCAGAGTCAAGAATGCATCAAATTATAGCCGCAGCAGAGCTGGTGCTGCTGGATGTAGGTATGGAGCGGTTTACCATTGACCAGGTGGTTGAACGGGCCAAAATTGCCAAGGGCACTGTTTATAACTACTACAAAAATAAAGATGAGCTACTGGCCGAGCTGGGCACTAAAGCTCTGGGCATTATGCAGCAGCACTTTATTACAGCTACTGAGCAGCATGATGACAGTGTAGGGAAGGTAAAAGCCATTTGCCTGGCCTGTTACAGGTTTTACCAAAAATACCCCAAGTATTTTGAGTTGATCTCATTCATGGAACGGCCCGACTTTAATATTAACATACAGGGGTATTTAAAGCTTAGCCAGGATTTTCAGCGCTTTACCAACAACATTATTATACAGGGGCAGGCCCGGGGCGAGATCAGAACCGGGTTAGATGCAACCATGGTTAATTACATTCTATGGGCCAGCTGTGTGGGTGTTGTACAGTTTGTAGAAACACGGCAAAAGCTGCTTAAGAACCACCACGAAATTAGCACAGAACATATGGTAAATACCTTTGCCGAAATGATTACCTCTGGCATTAAAGCTTAAAAAATTTATCTAATAAATGACTGGTAGTCATATTCTATAGCCTTCAAACAGCACCTTAAAGTTGATCTGTAAACTGCCGGGTGCACACAACTTAACCACTCAATAATGGCAGCCTGATGCCATGCAGCAGCACTATAACTGCACTATAGTGCCCAATTCTACCTGTTTTACTGTGAAGCTTTACTGAAGAATATAAATTCATACTGCTAAAAAATGACTAGCAGTCAACTAAATACAGCAACATAAAAACCAACAAATAATGAACACCATGAAACAATTCAGCATTTGTGTCGGGTTAACCGTGCTTTTAACCTTGGGGCTGTTTTCGTGCCAGGGTACAGGTACTGACAATGGCCCTGACAGCACAAATAGCAGCGGAACTGCCTCGGCTACTGAGCAAGCCCAGCCAGCAGGCCCAGCCAGTGCAGGTTCAATTGTACTTACCAGAAGTGATTTAGAGTTCCTTACCGTGGCAGGTACCTATCGTGCTACTGCCTGGCCAATTAGCGGCAGGGTAGTACCCAAAAATACTACCCAGTTGTATGCTGAGGTGCAGGGTAAGGTGTTGAACGGCAGCTTTCAATTGAATGAAGGGGTAACGTTTAACCCCGGCGATGTGCTGGTGCAGCTTGATGCTACTGAGTTTGAGCTACAGCTTGAAGCGCAACGCAGTTCTTTTTTGAACATACTGACAGGTATGATGCCCGACCTGAAGGCCGACTACCCCGATAATTACCAGCAGTGGCTGGCGTACATTCAACAGTACACCAGCGGCAAGCCCCTGGCCCCGTTACCAGCTACAAAAACAGCGGGCGAAAAATACTTTGTAACTTCTAACCAGGTGTACAGCACCTACTATACAATTAAGGCACAAGAAGAGCGGCTAACCAAGTTTGAGCTAAAAGCCCCCTACGGTGGGGTGGTGACTGCTGCCATGATTGACCGGGGCAGCCTGGTATTGCCGGGCCAGCAGCTAGCTACCATTATTAATAACCGGCAGTATGAGCTTGAAGCCGCTGCCAGCATTGAGGTAGCCACTGCTTTGAAGGTGGGCGACCGCGTGCAGTTTCAAAGCAACCAGGTGCCCGGCCAGTGGACTGGCACAGTACTGCGCACCGTTGATGTGGTTGATGCCAAAACGCAGAACATACTGATCTATTTTGCCTTGCAGGGTTCTGGCCTCAAAGCGGGCATGTATCTTGAAGGTACCTACAATGGGCAGGCCCATCACGATGTAGTGGCCATACCCGCAGATGCCCTGACCAGAGACGATAAGGTGCTGCTGCTGGTAAACAATACCATTATTGGCAAACCGGTAAGCCCGGTTGAGTATTTCAGTGATTCAGTGCTGGTACAAGGCCTGGCAAACAACGATTTGCTCATAGCCAACCAGTTTAATGTACCGGTAGAAGGCCTTAAAATTACTGAGTAGTATGCGCAAGTTGATCAGTTATTTGGCACAGAAGCCCAGAACGGTAGATATTTTCGTGGGGCTGATTATTATCATGGGGTTAATGACCCTGGCACAGATCAGGTCAAACTTTTTACCGCCCGAGCCTGAAAACTTCATAAGCATTAGTGTGGTGTATAGAGGTGCCTCGCCACAAGAGGTTGAAGAAGAGGTGGTAAACAAGATTGAAGACAACCTGGAGGGCCTGAAGGGTATTGACCGGGTTACGTCAGTATCAAAAGAGAGCTTTGCCAATGTAAGGGTAGAAATGCTTGAGAATGCAGACCCCAACGAGGTGTTGCAGGACATTAACAACGCGGTAGACCGGATTACGACTTTCCCGGCAGGTATGGAAACACCGGTTATTGTTAAAGAAGAGGTGCTGAATTATACCATGACGGTGGGCCTGATAGGCAAGGTAAGCTTAAGCACCCTGAAAGACCAGGCCAAGTATATGAAAGATGACCTGCTGGCACAGCCCAACCTTTCGCAGGTGTTTATTAGTGGCTACCCCGAAGAAGAAATTGAGGTGCGCCTGCGTGAGCAGGACCTGCGGGCGTACGAACTCACTTTTGACGAAGTGGCACAGGCCATACAGGCATCTAACCTGAAAGCCTCGGGTGGCGAGCTGGAAACGGGCCAGCAGAACATCCTGATCAGGCTTGATAACCGGGCCTATTACGCCAAAGGCCTGTTGAATACCTACATTAAGGCCACCCCTGATGGCAAGGCCATCAGGCTGAAAGATGTGGCCACAGTACAGAATACTTTTGCTGATAAGCCTGAGCGTGCCTTTGTTAATGGGCAGCCTGCAGTGATTTTAAAGGTGTTTAGCCGCAGCAAAGAAGATATTCTGGGCAATGCCCAACTGGTTACTGCCTATGCTGAAAAGTTTAATGCCAATAATGAGGCCATGCAGGCAGTGGTTATTGAAGACCGCACCATTTCTTTAGAAGAAACAATTAACCGCCTTAAAAACAATGCCTGGCAAGGGGTGTTTCTGGTGCTGTTGGTACTTGGCCTGTTTTTGCACCCACGCATTGCCTTTTGGGTAGCATTTAAAATACCGGTGGCGCTGCTGGGTATGTTTATCATTTCTAACTTTTATGACCTTACCCTTAACCAGGTATCTTTATTTGGTACCATTGTGGTGCTGGGTATTCTGGTTGATGATGGGGTAGTGGTTGCCGAAAACATTTACCAGCATTTTAAAAACGGCAAAAGCGCCTTGAAGGCGGCCATTGACGGCACGCTTGAGGTGGTGCCCTCTATCATATCGTCGTTACTTACTACTGCGCTGGCCTTCTCGTTATTTTTCTTTCTTGATGGCCAGCTGGGCGATTACTTTCGTGAAATATCATTTGTAGTGTGCGCTACCCTGTTTGTGGCCTTGCTTGAAAGCCTGTTCTTTTTACCGGTGCACATTGCCCGCTCTAAAGCCCTCAGCAAAAACAATAAGCCCTGGCGCTTAACGCAAAAAACAAACCAGTCATTATCAGTTTTTAGAGATAAGGTGTATACCAGGGTAATTGACTTTACCATTAAGCGGCCTGTGCTGCCCATAGTAGGGGTGTTGCTGGTAATGGTGCTAACCATTGGGGCCAGTGCCTCTGGCGTAATTAAGGGTACCTTTTTCCCTAATATTGATCAAGACGTAATCAGCGCTGTGTTAGAGCTGCCCCTGGGCACTGACCAGGAAGTGGTTAACCAGCAATTAAAAAGTATGGAAGGCGCCGTGTGGCGTGTTAATGACTACTATACCAGCCAGCGTGCTGATGGCCGCGCTGTAATTAACTATGTTGAGCGGGTGCTGGGGCCAGCCAGTAATGAGGGCAAGCTGAATATTTATATGATGGAGGGTGACGTGCGCAACCTGAAGTCGTTTGATATAGCCGACCGCATTCGGCAGGAGGTAGGCCCTGTGGCCAATGCCAAAAACCTGACCTTTGGCAGCATACCTATTTTTGGCAAACCCGTATCAATTGCCCTGGTGGGCCGTGACCTTGACCAGCTAAGGGCTGCCAAGGCCAAGGTACGTGCGTTTTTAGAGCAACACACCGATGTGAAAGATGTGACGGATACCGACAAGCTGGGTATGCCCGAAATAGAAATGCAGCTTACCAACAAAGCCAGGTTTCTGGGGCTTACTGAGGCGCAGGTGTTTGACCAGGTGCGTAAAGGCTTTTTTGGTTTAGAGGCCCAAAGCCTGCAACGTGGCGATGAAGAGGTGAAGGTATGGCTGCGCTATGCTGAAGAAGACAGACGCTCGTTGAACGACCTGAAGGCAGTGCGTCTCCAAACCCCCAATGGGGCCTCGTACCCACTTGAAGAGTTGGCCACTTTTACAGAAACCACCAATGTAACGGCCATTAACCACCAGAACGGCATTAGAGAGATGCGTGTAGAGGCCGATATTGCCAACCTGCTGGTATCAGTGCCAGCTGTGCTGGCCGAGGCCGAAGCCACCGTACTGAAAGAGGTAACCCGAGAGTACCCCAACCTATGGTATACCCTTGAGGGCGAGGCGCGCCTGTCTGGTAAAACACAAAACTCAAGCCAGGGGCCCAGTACCATTATATTTTTATTAATGGTAACTGTGCTGCTGCTTAACTACCGCTCGGTTAGTAAGGCGGTGGCCATACTAGCCATGCTGCCCTTTGCGTATGTGGGCGTGGCCTGGGGCACCTACCTGCACGGTTTGCCGGTAAACATATTTTCAATACTGGGCATGATAGCCCTCTGGGGCATACTAATTAACAACGGGCTGGTGCTTATCTCTACCTATAACGATAACCTGAAGCAAGGTCATACAGTGAAACAGAGCCTGCGCATGGCGGCGGTTTCAAGGTTCAGGCCCATTGTGTTAACTACCATTACCACGGTATTTGGCCTGCTGCCCCTGCTGCTTAACAACTCGGTTAGTGCGCAGTTTATTAAACCCACTGCCATTGCTATTGCCTACGGCCTCATATTTGGTACCGTGCTTAGCCTGGCGTTTTTGCCTTCAGTATTGCTGCTGCTCAATAAGCTTAAGCTTTTTTACCACAAAACCATCAGGCGCAGGGCCGTGCAGCCTGAGCAGCTAGATGTAGTGCTGAAAGAAATACATAACGAAATGGCCAGCTAACGCTAAACCACAAATCATGATTTATAAACCATTCACAATAAGCCTGATGCTGTGCCTGTGCATAGGCATAACCGGCAGGGCGCAGGTTACAGAGCAGTTAACGCTTGAGCAGGCCATTGCCCTGGCCCTGGAAAACAACCACGCCCTGAAAATAGAACAGCGCAATGTGGCCATAGCCACCAACAACGTGTATGCCGGCAATGCAGGGTTAGTGCCTAC
>CAZXTW010000380.1:0-6378 GCA_964643525.1 uncultured Roseivirgaceae bacterium | reverse complement strand
TACACTCTTTCCCTACCCCAGCGGCGTGCTTACCCTGGCAGGCTCGTTTGGCCCTTGCCACTGGGCACCCCTGGCCTCCGTCTTGCCCAATGACCAGCCTCTTTACAACGCCACGCCGCAGCCGCCCACCGTGGCCCACATCAAACGCTGGCGCAACACCGCCAACCAGCGGGCCATCCAGCAACTACTCACCGCCAGCACAGCTAGCGGCCCCGCCCCGCCTCACCAGACATCGGGCTACCTCACCCACCTCACCACCACCTATACCCACCTCAAAACCACCCTCGGCCCCCCGGTGTACCAGTAACTAAACTCCTCAATACATTGCACCCAACCTGAGCCTGCCAGCCTATTCTGCTATTCGGGAATGGTTCTGTTGGCTATGGAATACCACCCACCAGCTACACCACCACCATAGCACAAGGTCACTGAACCCCCAGCCTTGAAAAACTATGGCCTGTACTACCAACTCTACCTGTAAAGCTGTATTTTGCTTATGCCAAAACAGTTGAATTATACTACACCTAACCCGCATGAGCAAAAAGCTAGTTGATGTATTAATTAACCTGGGCGATAAAGGCCTGAACTTTCCTGTACTCAAATCAATCAAAGGCCTGTATGAGTGGGCTACCGATATCAGTGATATTAAAGAGGCCTACTGCCAGGCCATTATAGATGCCTACCATGTATGCTTCATTACGGCCCTACGCTTGCACAGAGACTTGCCCCAACTGCAAACGGTAGAGGTAAAAGATGGCCAGGCCATTAAAAGCTGGCGCAGGTACCTGGCCGATGCGCTGGATATTCATTGCCGCAACCTGCCCGAAGGGCAACAATATTTGTATCATGTACATGCTTACAATGCTGACGACTTGCCCAACAATGCACTGATCAAATATGCAGCAGCCTACTACTTTAATGACCTGTTAACCAACAAGTTGAACCTGAAAGATGACCGGGTCAATGCCCTATTGCAAAAGCGCATTCGCACCATACTCACCTACACCTGGCTGGAAGTGTTAGAGCGGCAAGCATACACCTCCCTTAAAGCCCACCTAGCCAACACCCCAGCCCACGAAGCCCGACGCAAAGTCCAGGCCCTGGATACCTACGAGGCCTACCTCAAAAGTCTTTATGAAGTAGAGGAAATCATGGGCGAGCCTGGCCTCACCCTTGATCAGGTTTATATTGAGCCCCATTACGGCATATTGAAGCAATGTTTTAAAGATGCTCACCGGGACTTTAAAGGTGACTTTAAGGCTGTAGAAAACAGCTTACACCAGTTTATAAGCCAATGGCTTCAAGGCAGCATTGAATTCGCTGAGGATTTATGCCAGCCCAATGCCCGGCTAATGGTTATTCTGGGCCACCCTGGGCAGGGGAAAAGCTCATTTTGTAAAAAGCTTTGTGCTGACCTGTTAAACCCAATGACTGATGAAGTAAACAGAAGGGTATGGTTTATCCGGTTGCGTGACCTACTAGAAGTAAAAGACTTTGTAAAAAAGCCTTACCAGCAATTACCAAAAGAGTTGGCTTATCAGGTAAAAAGTAAAACACGGGTTACAACAGAAATTAATACAATTGACTTTGAAGATGCGATTTGGGTGTTAGACGGACTTGACGAGTTAAGTATGAAAGATGGGCTAAATGAAAGAGACATTATGGATATGTTGGCTGAGTTGCAAAAACATGCCCACGCCAACAATGCCCATTGCTTGGTTACCTCACGGTATGGCAGGCTAACCAAAGAAGAGTTAAGATATAAGGAAGGTTTTTTAACGTTACAGCTTACCGAGTTAAATGTAACCCAGCAGAAGGCATGGTTAAACCAGTACAGCACTGCCAAACGAGCATTTGATAAGGAATGCAAACCAGCCTTAACAGAAAGCCAATTGGATGCATTCGCCGCTGGTGAGGTTGACCATATTGCTGAGTTGTTAAACCAACCCATCTTGTTGCATATGATTGCCAAGTTAGGCATAAAGCTGACTGAAGGTATGACCAGGTCTACACTGTACGACCAAATGTTTACCACCATTTTAACCAGGCAATATGATGAATCAAGGCAATTGGAAGCCCATGAAAACTTAAAAACAGTTTTTAAGAAAACGAAAGTTGAACAGCTAAGGGAGCCGATGCGGCGGTTGGCCGGTGAGGTAGCCTACCAGATATTTATCAATGAGCAGGAGTATGTCAACAAATACCAGCTGGCCCATGCCGAAGGTGTACAGTTGAATAAACTTTTTAGGAAGAATGATAACAGCAGTCAGACTGCTTTTGAAAACCTGCGCACCTTAATGATGAGCTTTTATATGCGAGAGGTGCCTCGCACTGAAGATGATCGTAAAACGGTAGAAGCAGATGATTTTGAATATGCCCTTGAGTTTGTGCACAAGTCATTTCAGGAGTACATGTGTGCTGAGCATTATTGGGTAACGCTGAAAAGAAAGCTATTAGCCAAGGAAGAAGATGACTACACCATTGATGATGCTAATAGTGCTTTAAAGTTTTGCCAGGGCCTGATGAGCCACCGTATGTTAACTCAAGAAATCGTTGAATATTTAGAAGAGATAATCGCGAAAGACCAGAGACAGGATGCTGACACCGTGGCAGAGGTAGGGGAGCGCATGCATCATTTATTACCCTATTTATTAAAACACGACTTTTTACTTCAATACAATACCAAAGAAAAGCACCCCCCAGCCGTACAAAGCCGCAATGCCTTTTATGCCTGGTGGCAAATACTGATGATGGCTGCGCCCAACGCAAATCATGTTCCGGAAGGTGAGCTAATCAAGGAACAATTGTTTAACTATTTGAGGCAGGGTCAATATATTCAGATTTTCAATTTACGTCATCAGTGTTTAGAAGTAAGCCACTTTCCATTCGTGCAATGGGGTATGTGGAAATTAGATCATGTTATTTTGGCGGACTCATATATATATGGAGCAGACTTTGAAGGTGTTAGATTAACTGATGCTCATTTAGAGAATGCAGTTTTGAATAGAGCTGATTTGCAATCTGCAGATATGAGAGGAGCAAATATGAAAAATGTGAGGATGACACAAGCAAATTTAATAAAATCTAACCTACGGAATGCTAGATTAGAGTTTGCTGCGTTGGAAGAAGCCGATTTAAGGGGAGCGGTTTTGATAAATGCTGATTTGACAAATGCTGATCTGACAAAAGCAAACTTAGAGAAAGCAAACTTAAAACTGGTTATTTTAAAAGAAGCAGAGTTGGTTGAAGCAAAGATGGAAGATGCCTACTTGGAAAAAGCAAATTTGAAAGGAGCAAACTTAACAGATGTAAGCTTGGTTGGCGCTGATTTGCCATTTGCAAATTTAGAGGGAGCTAATTTAAGAAGGGCAAATTTTATGAGCACAGATTTGACAGGTGCTAGCTTGGATGGTGCTTATCTTGAAGATGCCAATTTTACTGGCGCTGAGCTTGATGAAGAGCAAAGAGAATTCATATTTGAAAATGGTGGATATATTGATGATTAATTTCATACTCATTTCACTTAAATGTATCAATTAGTTATAGGCATGAATACCATGAATTAGCCAAAACAGATTTAACTAATGTTACAGGAGCGCAATTAAACAGTATGACCAAATCAAAGAGTAAGTACAAAGGAAACGACAAAGAAGAGGAGCAGAAGTACGACAAGATACTGCGTGACAATGTGGTGTCGTTTATTTTAATGGCAGCAGCGGAGGTATTGGACTTGCCTGTGCTAAACCTGCGCCCCATAGAAAGCACCCTGATCGGCAATATTAAACGTGAGGTAGACCACCTATCTGAATTTACGGCCCCCAATAATGTAGAGTCCATTCTTCATATGGAGTTCCAGTCGTCTGACGACCCTGCTATGATTAAGCGCATGCAGTTGTACCATGCCCTGATTACGTTTAAGCATGAAAAGCCCGTGTACCAGTACTGCATTTACCTGGGTGCTACCCCCACTAAAATGGGCAATGACATTAAGCAAATTGTACCCAATGCGCGCAACCCTTATAAATTTAATATGATAGAGTTGCGCAACTTGCCCTACCAGCAGTTTTTGGGCAGCAACATACCTGAGGTAATTGTACTGTCTATATTGGCCAACCCCCAAGATAAACCTGCGCAGGAAGTGCTGGAAATGACACTAAAGCGGCTTTCAGCTTGTTGTTCTGATAAAGACGCCTTGGAAAAGTATGTGGGGCAAATACTGAAATTGTCAAAATTGCGTAACTTACAAGTAGAAGCAGAACAAATCATTAACACCATGCCAATCCACTACGATGTAGCCACCGATATTCTGTTCCTGAAAGGCGAGAAAGCAGGAATCGAAAAAGGTGTAGCTGCGGAAAGAGAAAAGAACTTGATTAATCTGCTGCAAAGTGGTCGCCTAACCGATGCTGAGGTAGCAAATATTATACAAGTACCCATAGCTACCGTACTTGAAGTAAAAAATAGGTTAGGCCTTCAGTAATGGCCTGTCTATTAGATAGAATTTTTAGAGCATAGGTACCTTAACCACCCCCCATCCAATCATATATATTTTCCCCGCCTTACCCAGAGCTTGCCACTGCACTACATCCTAAGCGTTGCCGGTAAGGGTTTGTGTTGAATCCTTACAGGGTTTGCGGCAAACTTGCTAAGGGTTCGCGCGTAATGTGGTAAGGAAACGGAGCAGAAGCCGCTTGCTTCTAAAGTAGAAGCAGGTGGCTTCTAAAACAGAAGCGTATTGCTTCCGAGTCAGAAGCAGGCGGCTTCTGATTGTGTATAGCTACCGAAAAGAGAGGCTTACTTAGGAGTTGCCTTGGTTGCCTGCAGCAGCAACGGTGCAGATGGTTACGGGCTGCTGCTTGCCCTTGAGGGGTACCGAGCCTATGGGGCTGAACTGGTATGGGCCATCAGCACTGCTCAGGGCATCGGCCAGTTGGGCCGATAGCAGCAGGTCTTGCTCAAGGGCATTGCACGGCCCCTGAATGCGGGCAGCTGTATTAATGGTATCGCCATGGTAGGCAATTTCGCGCTTGTACTTACCCACCTCAGTAACCGTAACCTCACCCACATGCACGCCCGCCTTAAAAAAGGGCACCCACTGGTACTTTTGCTGGTAATAATCGGCCTTTTGGGTAAGGGTATGCTTAAAGGCATAAAAAGCCCGCAGGCAGTTTTGGTTACTTATGCCCGCTTCCGCTGGCCAGGTCAGCACAGCTTCATCACCCACGTACTGGTAAATTTCAGCTTTGTAGTTTCCCACCACACCCAAATCATACAGGCAGTCCTGTATTAGCTGGCTATACCTGATGTGGCCAATCTGCTCGGCAATGGTGGTGCTCGATTGTAGGTCTAGAAACATAAACACCTTTTTGGCCACCTTAGGCGTATAAAACTGCCCCTTCAACAGCCTCCACAGGTTACCCTGGCCCAGCATCAGGTTAATTTGTCGCAGCAATGACAACATAAAGTCAACTACAAGCACATAAAAATAAATGACGCGGCTGCCAGCATCTTCAATCACAAAGGCATAAAAGCTGACTTCCAGGCCAAACAGTGCTGAGTATACCGCAAAGGCCAAAACAAAAATGAAAATGATGAGGCCCACCATGTACAGCAGTCTGTACAGTAAAAACCTGAGTAGAGAAATGCGCTTGTAAAAGCGCTCTTCAAGCATGACTTGCAGGTAACCGGTAATTAGGCCCAGCAGGGGGGCCATGGATAGGGTAATGAAAAAGGTTGACCAAAAGTCAAACCGCAGTGCCCCCAGCTCTTGTGTGCCCACACCCCGCACAATGCCAATAAAAAAGAAGGCGATAACCCACCCGATTATATAATCTCTAATAACCAGCCAATGGCGCGACTTGAACACGGCGTTGCTTTTGTTTGGTGTTGCAGCCACCGAAGTTAGCAATTCTTTTGGAAAGCAAAAGCCACCGTGGGGTGCGGTGGCTTGTAAAAGTGAGTCAGGCCCTGGTTTGGGTATTGGCCGGGCTTTAGCTTAAGTGAGGGCGTTTACTGAATAACAATCTTTTTAGTGGTGCTTTGGCCCTCTGCCTGGCAGTGCAGTAAATAAATGCCGGGGCGCAGGCCGTTTACATCAATGGTGCCATTGCCTGGCAGGGCCGTTTGCAGTTGTACCCTGCCCAGTAGGTCTGTCAGTTGCAGTTGCAGGGGCTGGCGGCTGTTGATGTTGAGCGTGCCCGTGGTAGGGTTGGGGTATACCTGCAGGGCAGCCAGTTCATCAATGCCAGTGCCGGTTACCAGGTCTTCATCATCAAGCAGGCGGATGGTGAGCGTGTTGTTGGGGCCAATGGGTGTGGTATTGCCTGCGGCCTGTTGTAGAGTTACAGTTACTGTCTTGTCAGTTTCAAGCAGGCGATC
>CAZXTW010000379.1:0-6387 GCA_964643525.1 uncultured Roseivirgaceae bacterium | reverse complement strand
TGTTGCTTAATTGTATTATTGACGGTTTTGGATAATTTGATTAATGGCGCGCGCCCGGCGTTTGTAGTCATCAGAAACGCCTATGGCAGAGCTGCCCGCCACGCCCGAAAAAAGAATGATCAACTCTGGCGCAACATTGGCCAGAGCCATAATTAAAATAGCAGCGGCCCACATCAGTGCAGTGGCTACAGTATGTTTTTTTAGCTGGCGCTTTTTGGCAAGCAACTGCTCAGTGCTGAATTGTTGGTAGTAGGCTTCATAATTGGGCTTAAAGGTGCATTTTAATTTCTGTACAAAGTTCATGGCTTTTGGGTTTTGGTTTACACAGTTAGTACAGCATGCAGTACATTTCTTACAAAGCCACGAAAAAAAGTTGTTGGGAATTGATTGTAGTAGAATTGGGCTTACATAATTGCGATCACAGAATTTGATCTCAATCAACTATCACCTTTCAAAATCCATAAATACTTTTACCAAGGCAAACACACCTCCTCCGCCTAATAAGCCACTACCCACCTGGGCACTCCATTGATCTACATGAATCATGATGTACCCGCAAATCAGTAAGGCAGATATTCCCATAAAAAGGCCAAAAACCATTGCCAATACTCTTCTGGTGTGGTAGCGTTTTTCTTTTTTCTCGTCATTAATTGCAGCTTGAGCTTCCGTTGCCCTTCTGTGTTTGCCCTCTTCATCAATTAAATCTAAAAATCGATCTGTAATTCCTGGGCGCAAGGCTTCTAATGCTTGTATCTTTTTTATATCTGGGATAGCATCAATCAGCTTTGAGGATACTAAAACGGGCAGTTCTGTATTAGAGCTTTCTTCTTGCTTAGCCATTCTCTTCTTGTATTTCATCAGACAGCCTTGCCAATGCTTTATAGAAATCTCCCATTATTTTGGTTTGGTCTTCATAAAGCTTTTCTACAGAGCCCCTTAATTGATCGGCTGATTTTGAAAGATTTCGTTGGTTAACAAACGCACGCATGATTTGAACATTCACTTCCGCAGCCTCATCGTTACCAATCACTGATGACAGCATGGCTATGCCTTGCTCTGTAAAGGCTATGGGTAAGTACCTTACTTTATTTGAGATCACAGATTGTGATCGCAAATAGTTAAACTCTTTTTTATTCAATTGAAACATGAAATCTTCAGGAAACCGTTTGCTATTCCGTCTTACTGACTGATTAATTACTCTGGTTTCTACATGATAAAGACTTGCAATATCCCTGTCTAACATCACTTGTTTTCCGCGAATCTTATAGATCACATCTTGTATTTGCTCAGGGTTAGCCTCCATTTTATCCATGTCATTTTACAAAGCGTAGTGGCAATTTATATGAATGATTGTTAAATAATGCATCCGTAATGCTTATTCAGTAAAGTAGGGCTGCAACAGAGTAATCATGCTGGGGTGGGGGCGGCACAGCTTGTTGGTTGCAGCACTAATAAAGCACAGCTTGGTTTGCGCTTTATGGATAATCTGCTCCTGCTCATTATACACATTATAATCAAACCAAATGCTTACCGTGGGCATTTTGGGTATGGTTACCTTAATGGTTAGCAGGTCGTCATAATAAGCAGGGCGCAGGTAATTGCTATGCAGTTCAAGTACGGGCATCATAATGCCTTCAGCCTCCAGCTGTTTGTATGAAAAACCCAGGTTGCGAAAGCACTCTACACGGGCCACCTCAAAATAAGTAGCATAATTGCCGTAATACACTACGCCCATCTGGTCAGTTTCGGCATAGCGTACGCGCACTTGTACGTTGGTAGTATACATCAGGTATGTGGTTGTTTGTTTTGGTAGCTGGTTAGCGGTAAATGCGGCGTTTATTCAGGGCCGCCTGGTAGCGCGCGCTGTTGCGGTTATGCTCAGTAAGCGTTTTGGCAAAGGCATGGTAGCCAGAAAAATCTTCCTTAGCACAAAAATACAGGTACTTGTGCTGTTCATAATTCAGCACTGCCTCAATGGCGGTAATTGAGGGCATATTAATGGGGCCAGGGGGCAGGCCTGCATATTTGTAGGTATTGTAGGGCGAGTCAACCTCGGTATGCACCGTAAGCACCCGTTTAAGCGAGAAATCGCCCACGGCAAACTTCACCGTAGGGTCGGCCTGCAATAGCATATTGCGCTTCAGGCGGTTAATGTACACGCCGGCTACCTTCTTGGCTTCGTCATAATGGGCCACCTCAGCCTCAACAATACTGGCCAGGGTGGCTACCTTTTGCGGGGTAAGGCCCAGGTCGGCAGCTTGCTGGCGGCGTGCCTCCGTCCAATACTTCTGGTACTCACTATGCATGCGGTCAAGCAGCTGCTCGGCGCTAATTGTCCAATACACCTCATACGTATTGGGTATAAACATGCCTACAAAGCCGGCCGCATCAAAACCATACTTGCGGGGCGTTTCAGGGTCAGCAAGCAACCGGTTAAACGTAATAGAATCTAACGCAATGTTTTTGGTAATCTTGCCGGGCAGCTCATCCAGCAGGCGGATGGTATTAAAGGTAATACGTACAGGCGTTTGGCTGCCCGAACGTAGCATATTCACAGCCTGGTTGTTGGTCATATTGGGCTTAACCACATAATGGCCTGGCTTTACGTTTTTGTGGTACTTCTTAACCTTGGCCAAAAAACTAAAGGTCATCAAATCTTCTACATAACCCTGGGCCATAATGCCCTGCACATCTTTAAACGTAGCCCCCGGTGGTATGTACAACGAGACCTCTTCTTTATCTACACGCAGGTTGGGCGTATTGTAAATCTGGTAAAAGTAATAGCCGAACGAGGAGAGCACCATAGAAAATACGATGAGCAGGCCGGCCTGTATTTGCTTTCTCTTCACTGATTGTAATGCTGTTTTACCCTGCGAAATTAAGCCTGAAATGGCAACTTTCATAATGATGCCAATGATGCCCCCTGGGTTGCGAAACTGCCCATGGGCGTTTATATTACCATTTCATGGTTGGCGCCAGGGCCATATTGCTGATTTATTGGCCAAAGGCGCTTATTGTTGTACAACAGGCAGGATGGTTATGACGGCTATTTTAATAAAGCTTTATGCTGAAAACCCCGAAATGCGCAAGG
This sequence comes from uncultured Roseivirgaceae bacterium, assembly GCA_964643525.1. Taxonomy (GTDB): domain Bacteria; phylum Bacteroidota; class Bacteroidia; order Cytophagales; family Cyclobacteriaceae; genus CAZXTW01. The sequence continues at coordinate 3,296 of CAZXTW010000379.1, read as the reverse complement.
TAGACCGCATTGTGGAGGTACTTGAAAAAGGAGGGTTGGTAATTTACCCTACTGATACGGTTTATGGTATTTGCTGCGACCCCCTTAGCCAAAAAGCAGTAGAGAAGATGGCCCGCCTCAAAGGCGTAAAGCCCCATAAGGCTGATTTTAGCCTGATATGCCATAGCCTGAGCCAGGTATCAGACTATGTGGCGCAGATAGATACGCCTTTGTATAAGGTGCTGAAGAAAACCCTGCCCGGCCCATATACCTACATTATGAAGGCCAGCAGCAAGGTGCCCAAAATACTACACAGCAACCGCAAAACTGTGGGTATACGCATACCCGACAACCAGATTGCCCTGACCCTGGTTGAGCGCCTGGGCCGGCCGGTGCTGAGCATGTCAGTGAAAGATGATGACGAGATTATTGCCTATACCACAGACCCTGAGCTGATTTATGAAGACTTTGGCAATAGGGTAGATGTGGTGATTGACGGCGGCCTTGGCGGCAATACCCCCAGTACTGTAGTTGACTGCACGGCTGGTGTGCCCACCGTGGTGCGCCTGGGGGCTGGCAACTTTGACGCTTTTGTGTAGCAATGCACCAACGTACTATTTTACAGTTTTTTTAAACCATAGGGGGGTATAATTCGCTTATATTCATGAGTAGGTATAATAGCGTAGTTATTGAGCTTCATTATTTGCCCTGTCTGGAATACTTTGCCTTGTTGATGTGTTGTGACCGGGTAGTTGTAGAGGCTTGCGAGCATTATGTAAAGCAAACCTACAGAAACCGCTGCCATGTGCAGGTGGCCAATGGCACCCGGGCATTAACTGTGCCGGTGGTAGGAGGTAAGAAGAAGGTGCCCGTGCAGGATTTGGCAATTGATAATACACAAGACTGGGTAAAACAGCACTGGCGCACCTTGCAGTCGGCCTACGGCAAGTCACCCTTTTTTGAGTACTATGCCGATGGGCTACAGGCCATTTACAATGGCCCGCCAACGCATATGTTTGCACTTAACCAAGAATTGCTGACATATTGTCTGAATATGCTGCAGCTGGATGTAGACATAATTTATACCGATCGGTATGAGGCAGTGCCTGAAAACGGACTTATTGACATGCGCAACCAGATACACCCAAGGAAAGGGCCCGGATTGAGCGGTATTTACCAGCCAACACCGTATTACCAAACGTTTGGCCCTGTATTTGTCCAGAATTTGAGTGTTGTGGACCTGTTGTTTAATGAAGGCCCTAACGCTAAGTCGGTGTTACGACAGTCGTTACAAAAGGGGTAAACCAGGCCCATGTTTCACACGTTAGTATAATCCTAATTATGAATGGATTAATAGTTTTATACACGATTAAGAATTACATTTACAGAACCACATTGAACAATTCACATGGAAGCAAAATTTTCTAATCGGGTCAAAGAGGTCATCTCCCTAAGCCGTGAAGAAGCGCTTCGTCTAGGCCATGATTATATCGGAACAGAGCATTTATTGCTGGGTATGATCAGAGAAGGCGAAGGGGTAGCGGTTGGGCTTTTGAAGAAGTTGGGAGTATCTCTTGACGAGCTTCGTGCTTCCATAGAGCAATCTACCAAAGGCACGGCCACAAATAATGTCAAAAATCTGGCCAACATCCCGTTGACCAGGCAGTCAGAAAAAGTGTTGAAAATCACCTATCTGGAAGCCAAGATTTTTAAAAGTCAATTAATTGGTACAGAGCATTTATTATTATCTATCCTTAGGGATGAAGATAATATAGCCACACAAATTATGGAGAAATTTGACGTAAACTACGATGTAGTGAAGGAGTTGCTCGAATATCAGAACGAGAACCCGCAGGCCTCGTCAGAAACTGACGATGGCGACGAAGATTCATCACGCATATTTGGTGGTGGCTCATCACGCAGTGAAAGTCAAGGCAAAAGTACAGAGAAATCTCGTACGCCCGTATTAGACAATTTTGGCCGAGACCTCACCAAGCTTGCCGAAGACGATAAGCTTGATCCGATTGTAGGACGCGAAAAAGAAATTGAGCGGGTGGCCCAGATCCTGAGCCGCCGTAAAAAGAACAACCCCATATTAATTGGGGAGCCTGGCGTAGGTAAAACGGCCATTGCTGAAGGCCTTGCCCTGCGCATTGTTCAGAAAAAGGTAAGCCGCGTGCTGTTTGGCAAACGTGTGGTAACCCTTGACCTTGCTTCGCTTGTGGCTGGCACCAAATACAGGGGCCAGTTTGAAGAGCGCATGAAGGCCGTCATGAATGAAATTGAAAAGAGCCCGGAGGTAATTCTGTTTATTGATGAGCTGCACACCATTGTTGGTGCTGGTGGCGCGTCAGGCTCGCTCGATGCCTCAAACATGTTTAAGCCTGCCCTGGCCAGGGGCGAAATACAATGCATTGGCGCCACCACCCTTGATGAGTACCGCCAGTACATTGAAAAAGATGGTGCCCTGGCCCGCCGTTTTCAGGTAGTAATGGTTGATGCAACCACCGTGGAAGAAACCGTACAGATCTTGAATAACATCAAAGATAAGTACGAGAACCACCACCACGTGAACTATACTGAAGAAGCTGTTGATGCCTGCGTGAAGCTGAGCGACCGCTACATTAGCGACCGCCACCTGCCCGATAAGGCCATTGACGTGCTTGATGAGGCCGGTGCCCGCGTGCATATCAACAATATTTATGTGCCCGACGAGATTATTAAGCTGGAAGAGGCCATTGAAGACATTAAGAAGGAGAAGAACCAGGTTGTAAAAAGCCAGAAGTACGAAGAGGCCGCCCAGCTGCGCGATAAAGAAAAAAGGCATATTGAACTGCTGGCCCACGCCAAAGCCAAGTGGGAAGAAGAAACCCGCACCAAGCGCTACGAAGTAAATGAAGAAAACGTAGCCGAGGTAGTAGGCATGATGACGGGCATACCCACCAAGCGTATTGCCCAGAACGAAGGTGCCAAGCTGCTGAAAATGCACGAGCAGCTAAAAGATAAGGTAGTAGGGCAGGAAGAAGCCATTAAAAAACTGGCCAAAGCCATACAGCGTACACGCGTAGGCCTGAAAGACCCCAAAAAGCCCATTGGCTCATTTGTTTTCTTAGGCCCAACAGGTGTAGGTAAAACAGAACTGGCCAAGGTACTTGCCACCTACCTGTTTGATAAGGAAGACTCACTGGTGAGGATGGATATGAGTGAGTACATGGAGAAATTCAGTGTATCTCGCCTGGTGGGGGCGCCTCCCGGTTATGTAGGTTATGAAGAAGGTGGGCAGCTAACCGAAAAGGTGCGCCGCAAGCCTTACAGCG
>CAZXTW010000378.1:0-6392 GCA_964643525.1 uncultured Roseivirgaceae bacterium | reverse complement strand
TGTCACATTGGTTGGGTCGGTTACGGCCGTTACCAGTGTGCCCTCTTCAAACCAGGTTACGGTACCACCGCCAGGGGCTACCAGCACATCAAGTGCAGTCAGGTCAACGCCAGTGGTTTGGCCAGAGCCTGGGGCGTCTTCACAAATGGCCAGGGCCAGGTCAACCGCAGTGGGCAGTGGCAGCACATTGATGTCAATGGTGTCACTCACGTTGGCTACCGGGCAAATGGCGTTGTTGGCCTGCACGGTAAATTGTGTATTGGCGGTAATGGGCTGTGCGGCAAAGCTGATGCCAGCACCGGTGCCCGCCACGGTATCTACTATGGCCGCAGCAGTGATGTTCACCAGGTAATAGTCAATGCCTGCTTCGGTGGTGTTGGTGCTGATGGTTACACTGTCAGTATCGCAAATGTTGGTGGCGTTGGCGCTTAAGGTAATGCCACCAACAGGGTTATCAACCACAGTTACGGTAGCAGTATCAGAAGCAACCACTACAGGGCAAACGCCACTGCTGGCCCTTACGGTAAAGTCAGTACTGGCCGTAAGGGTTTGGGCGGCAAAGGTAATGGCTGCGCCTGTGCCAGCCACAGTATCTACATTAGCACCCAGGGTAATGTTTACCAGGTAGTAGTCAACGCCTGTTTCGCTGCTGAGCAGGCTCAGGGCGGTGGCATCACCCGTACAAATTGGGTTGGGCGAGGCCACTACGGTAAAGCCGGTAGCTGGTTCGGGCAGTACGGTTACTGTTGCAGTATCACTTACTGTAATTATGGGGCAGGCCCCGTTGTTGGCCAGTACTGAATAGTCAGTGGTGGCCGTGAGGGTTTGTGCTGCAAAGCTTACCCCGGCGCCTGTACCGGCTACGGTATCAACATTAATGCCCGCAGTGATGTCAAACAGGTAGTAGTCAGTATTGATGTCTGTACTGCTGATGCTGATGGTGGTGGCATCGCCAGTGCAGATAGAGTCTGGTGTAGCTGTGAGAACCAGGCCAGCAGTTGGTGCTGCGGCACTGTTCACGGTAATGGTATCACTTACAGTGGTAACCGGGCAGGTGGCATTGTCAGCCTGAACGGTAAACTGAGTGGTAACTGTAATGGTTTGTGCCGCAAAGCTTAAGCCAGCGCCAGTACCCTGTACAGTATCTACATTAAGGCCGGTAGTTACATTTACCAAGTAATAGTCAATGAAAGCTTCAGTGCCGTCAATGCTAATGGTGGTGGCATCGCCCGCACACACGGGGTCAGGTATGGCTGTTAAGGTGCGGCCTGCTACTGGCAGGTCAATGGTGCTGACTACAATGGTATCACTCACACCAATGGGTGTACAGGTGCCGTTGGTGGCAATTACTGTAAACTGGGTGGGTTGCGTCAGGGTGTAGGCGGCAAAGTTAAGTGCTGCGCCGGTGCCAGCTACGGTATCAATATTAGCAGCGGCAGTGAGGTCAACCAGAATGTAGTCAAAGCCTGCCTGGCTGGCATCGGTGCTTACCGTGGTGGTCTCACCCACACATATCGGGTCTGGCATTGCCCCCAGCAGTATGCCAGTGGCAGGGTCAGACAGTACGTTAATGATGATGCCGTCAGTTACTGTAGTATCAGTGGCGCATTCCAGTATGGCATTGTCTGTTACAGTCATGGCCACTGAAACGCTGTCGCCATCGGCCAGGGTGTTCAGCACCAGGGTGCTGGCAGTTTCGCCAGGCAGTAATGCCCCATTCAATGACCAGGCAAAGTCTGGGTTCAGGCCACCGTTGGCTGGTGTGGCAGTAAAGGTCACTGTCTCGCCAGGGCATGAGGGGTCAACATCTGCCGAAACGACTACTGCCGGTGTCACTGCCCCGGTAACGGTAAAGGTAACGGCCGCAGTATCTTCACAGGTGCCGTCTTGAATCAGGGCAAAGAAGTCGTCGCCATTGGTTACGGTCACATTGGTTGGGTCAACTACTGCTGTAACCAGCCCGGCATCTTCAAACCAGGTTACGGTATTGGCCGCGTCGGTCACTAAGTTGTCATAGAAAGTCAGGTCAACACCGGTGGCCTGGTTGCTGCCCGGCGTGTCTTCACAAAGCGAAGGTGTCAGGTCGTTGGCCACTGGCAGGGGTGCCACGGTTACGGTTACCGTATCATCCATTGGGATGTTGATACAGGTTCCGCGGTCGGCCACAACGGTAAAGTTTGTGGTGGCGGTCAGGGCCTGCGCCGCAAAGCTAATGCCAGCGCCGGTGCCTGCAACAGTATCGGCATTGGTACCTGCGGTGATGTTCACCAGAATGTAGTCAACACCTGCCTCACTACCAGCCAGCGATAGTACCGTGCTGCCGCTGCCGCATATGTCAGTAGGCAGGGCACTCAGTACAAAGGTGGTGGTAGGCAGCGGATCTACTGTGATGTTGATGGTATCACTTACGTTGGCTATGGGGCAAACATTGTTGCTGGCCTGTACGGTAAAGTCAGTGGTTGTGGTGAGTGTCTGTGCCGCAAAGCTGATGCCTGCACCCGTACCGGCCACGGTATCAACAATGGTGTTGCCCGCAGTGATGTTCACCAGGAAGTAGTCAACATCTGTTTGGCTGGCATCAGTGCTAATGGTTACCGCATCGCCTTCGCAAAGGGTGGTTTGTGCCGCTGAAAGGGTAATGCCACCTACAGGGTTGTCAAATACGGTTACGGTGGTGGTATCACTTACATCGGCCAGGTTGCAAACACCGTTGCTGGCCTGCACGGTAAAGTCGGTGCTGGCAGTTAATGTTTGGGCAGCAAAGCTTATAGCAGCACCGGTGCCGGCTACAGTATCTACATTCACGTTGCCGGCAGTAATGTCTACCAGGTAGTAGTCAACGCCAGCCTCAGAACTGCTCAGGGTTAAGGTAGTGGCATCACCAGTACAGATGCTGTCAGGTGCCGCCGCCAGGGTAAGGCCTGTGCTTGGGTTGGGCAGCACGTTTACATCAACGGTGTCACTCACAAATACCATGGTGCAGAAGCCGTTGGTGGCTTCAACGGTAAACTCAGTGGTAGTTGTTAGTGTTTGCGCAGCAAAGCTAATGGCTGCGCCGGTGCCGGCTACGGTATCTACCAGTACATTGCCTGCCGTGATGTTTACTAAAATGTAGTCTACCCCTACTTCAGTGCCGTCAATGCTGATTACGGTGCTTTCACCCTCGCAAATGCTGTCAGGTACGGCAGCCAGCAGCCTGCCGCCAACCGGGTTGGGCAGCACAATAACAGTCACGGTGTCGTTAACGTCAGCTATGGGGCATACGCCATTGGTGGCCTGTACTGTAAAGTCAGTATTGGCTGTAAGGGTTTGTGCGGCAAAGCTAATGCCAGTGCCGGTGCCAGCCACCGTATCTACACTGGTGTTGCCGGCAGTAATGTTCACCAGAATGTAGTCAACACCTACCTGGCTGCTGTCCAGGCTAATGGTGGTGGCATCGCCAGTACAAATGCTGTCTGGTGCAGCAGTGAGGGCCAGGTCAGCAAATGGGTTTTCAAATACGGTTACGGTAGTTGAGTCGCTCACCATGGCCATGGTACATACGCCATTGTTGGCCTGTACAGTGTATTGGTTGGTGGCAGTGAGGGTTTGTGCAGCAAAGCTGATGGCCGCGCCTGTACCGGCTACAGTATCTACATTTACGTTGCCGCCGGTTATGTCAACCAGGTAGTAGTCAACTCCATTGTCACTGCCGCTCAGGCTCAGTACGGTGGCATCGCCAGTACAGATGGAGTCAGGGGCGGCCGTCAGGGCCAGGCCGCTGGTTGGGTTGGCGGTTACGTTTACGGTAATGGTATCACTTGCGCCGGTTACGGCACAGATGCCATTATCGGCCAGTGTAGTAAAGTTGGTATTCACAAACACGGTTTGTGCAGCAAAGTCAAAGCCTGCACCTGTACCGGCCACGGTATCTACATTAACACCGGCAGTTACATCGCGCAGGTAGTAGTCAACGCCAGGCTCACTGCCACTCATGCTTACCACTACTGTTTCGCCCTCGCAAACGGGGTCAGGGTTGGCCGCCAGGGTGAAGTTGGCCAATACGTTGGGCAATACGTCAATTGTAATGGTATCGGCCGGGCCGTTGGGGCAACCGTTAATGGTTGGGGTAATGATGTATTGTACGGTAATGGTGCTTGCCGAGGCGTTGGTGAGTGTACCGCTGAAGTTAAACGGTGCTACCAGGCCTGTGGCCCCGGTGTAGGCAGTGCCACCCGTGTTAGGATCGTCACTGCTGCTTACAGCCACATTAAAGAAGAAGGTGGCGCCACTGCTAGGCTGGGTGGGGGTGGTTACATCAAAGCTGATGTTGTCACCATTACATACAACCGGGGTATTGTTCACGACATCACCCTGCGGGGTAGGCTCTACCACTACGGTTACGGTGGTATCTGTGCCGTTGGCACAACCGGCCAGCTTGGGCGTGATGGTGTAACTCACGGTAATGGCACTATCGGCCGAGTTGGTGAGGGTACCGGTAATGTTAAATGGTACGCTGATGTCAAGCGTATCAGTAAAGGCTGTGCCACCGGTATTGGCCACGTCAGTGCTGCTCACCACTACGTCAAAGGTGAGGTCTGCCGGGGTGCCGGTTACCGTTGGGCTGGTAAGGTCAATATCTACGGTGCCCCCGTTGCAAATGAGCGGCGCGTTGTTTACTGCCTCAACTATTGGGGCAGGGTCAACAATTACGGTCACGGTATCACTCTCGCCATCAGGGCAGCCCGCCAGTTGCGGGGTAAAGATGAAGGTAACGGTAATGGTATCGCTGCTGCTGTTGGTGAGGGTGCCACTGATTACGGTGGGGAAGCCCAGGCCGCTCAGGTTAACAAATGCGGTACCACCGGTAGCAGGTGCATTGGTGCTGCTTACGGTATAGTTAAAGGTCAGGTCGGCCAGGTTGGTGGGTACCGTAGTACTGCTTACGTTAATGTTTACTGCTTCACCATTACAGATTTCCGGGGTGTTGTTGGTAGCAGTCAGTTCCGGTACCGGTTCCACAGTTACGGTTACGGTATCTTCCATAGAGAAGGTACCGCATGGCCCACGTGTAGCCGACAGGGTAAAGCGGGTGGTGGTGGTCAGTGCCCCGGTATTGAAGCTGAGCAGCCCCCCGTTGCCAACCTGGGCAGTGCCCACCGGCAAGTCGTTGGTGGCATCGCGCAGCTGGTAGGTTACACCTGTTTCGCTGTTGGCCAGTTCGATGTTAGAAGAATCGCCGTTACAGATTAAATCAGGGTTGGCCAGTATGGTGAGGGTGGTGTCAGGCTCAGGCAGCACAATCACGGTTACTGAGTCCTCAACATCATCAACAGGGCAAATGCCGTTGCTGATTTGCACGGTGTATTCAGTGGTGGTGGTTAGGGTTTGTGCTGCAAAGGTTAATGCGGCACCAGTACCTGCCAGGGTCTCAACCGATACATTACCGGCGGTAATGTCAATCAGGGTATAGTTTACATCTGTTTCACTGCCGCTAATGGTAACTGCTGCCGTCTGGTTTTCGCAAATGGTATCTGGTACAACCGACAGGGTAAAGTTGGTTAGCGGGTTATCAAGTACGGTTACGGTTACCGTATCACTTACATCAGCTACCGGGCAAACGCCATTAGTGGCCTGCACGGTAAAGTCGCTGGTAGTGGCCAGGGTTACGGCAGCAAAGCTCAGGGCAGCGCCAGTACCGGGTAGCGTCTCTACGCTTACATTGCCGGCTGTTATATTAATGAAGGTGTAGTCAACACCAGTCTCTGTACCGTCAATAGTAATCACGGTATTGTCACCAATACAAATGCTGTCTGGCACGGCAGCCAGGGTGCGGCCACCTACCGGGTTGTTGAATACGTTCACCGTTACGGTATCACTCACATCTGCCACCGGGCAAATGCCGTTGCTGGCCTGCACGGTAAAGTCGCTGGTAGTGGCCAGGGTTACGGCGGCAAAGCTCAGGGCGGCGCCTGTGCCGGGCAGCGTCTCAACATTCACGTTGCCAGCCGTGATGTTTACCAAGGTATAGTCTACGCCTGCCTCAGTACCGTCAATGGTAATCACTGTGTTGTCACCAGTACAAATACTGTCAGGTACAGCAGCCAGGGTGCGGCCACCAACCGGGTTGGGCAGCACAATTACAGTCACGGTATCTTCTACATCGCCAGTTGGGCATACGCCGTTGCTGGCCTGCACGGTAAAGTCAGCATCAGCCACCAGCGTGACCGCAGCAAAGCTCAGGGCGGCACCAGTGCCGGGCAGGGTTTCTACATTGGTATTGCCTGCTGTAATGTTTACAAGGGTATAGTCTACACCCACTTCTGTGCCGCTAATGGTAATCACTGAGTTGTCACCGGTACAAATGCTGTCAGGTACGGCAGCCAATGTAAAGGCAGTTACCGGGTCAGTAA
>CAZXTW010000377.1:0-6412 GCA_964643525.1 uncultured Roseivirgaceae bacterium | reverse complement strand
GCAGGCACCTGAAGGCAGCATTGAGCTTGACTTTTTCCAGCATTGGCTGGCAGGGCCAAGCCTCTTTTTCATTACTGCAGGCCGCTCTGTGCGTACCAGCCTGGTGGACCCAACTGGCCAGGCTATTTGCTTTACCCCAGAGTTTTTAAACCTGAATGAGGCCGCTGCTTCCGGAGCGTTTAATAACATTCTGCACAACTACTTTTGCCACTCGCCCTACGTGGCCTTAACACCAGCTGCCCTGAACCAATTCACAGGCTTATTTAGTCAGCTTTCAGCAGAATTACAAGACCCCAACCAACACCCCGAAGCGATCAGGGCCATTTTAAAGTTGATACTCATCCATTACCAGCGGGGCATAAAAAGCCATGCCTACCAGCAGGGGGCAGCCACCACCTATGCACCAGTAATTGAACTGAGAAAAGACATTGAGCAGCATTACAAAACTGAAAAGGGCAGGTTGTTTTATGCTGAACGTCAACACCTATCAGCAAGGCGCCTGGATGAAATTACCAAACAGGCCCTTGGTAAAACCATTACCAACCTCATTCATGAGCGCCTACTGCTTGAAGCCAAAAACCTGCTTTGCCATACCAATAAAACCGTGAAAGAAATTGCCTTTGAGCTGGGCTTTACTGACCCGCCCTATTTTTACCGCTTTTTTAAAAAGCACGAAAGCACCAGCCCCGAGGCCTTCAGGGCAAATACAAAACCACCTGCCAAATAGTCCACTACCTCCGCCACATGGTATAGCCAATTCGGTATTGCCATGCCCCACCTTTGCCAAAAAACAAAAATGAAACACCCAACCACCACTTACGCCCCATGCATTGGCATAGGGCTATTAACTACCCTTTTAACCCTGACAATGGCCATGAAAGCACAAGCACAAACAACCACAGTAGACCCCAACGTACTATCAGCCCCAATTGTAACGCAAGTGGCAGACCCCAATGCACCCTTTAGTGTACTGATTGACATTACCCTCATACCCGGCATGGAAGCTGAGTTTGAAAGTGCTTTTGGTCCTGTAATTGCCCAGGTGCGCAAAGAGCCTGGTAATATTGAGTTTCAGCTAAGCCGGCACCCAAATGAACCCAATGTGTATTTTTTGTATGAACGCTGGCAAAACATTGAAGTGTTGAAGCAGCACATGGCAACACCCCATATGAGCCAGTTCTGGCCCAGGTACTTTCCTATGATTGCCCGCATACCTACTATCAGGGTATACATGCAACGTGACTTACAACCCTGACCAGCATGCAACCAACCCAACCACAGAATTGCCCCTACTACCGGTTTATGGTAGGGGCAGTACAAGCCACAGTTGTAAGTGATGGGCAGGCACTGTTTGAACCCCACCCGCTATATGCAGTAAACGCTACCCAGCAAGCCGTGCAGGCCACCCTGGCAGCCCACTTTTTACCAACCAACCAGTACAGGCTACAAGCCAATGTGCTGCATTTAGCTATAGCCGGCCGCTCGGTTTTAATCGATTCTGGTGCTGGTAAAACCCTTGGGCCTGCACTGGGCCACCTGGGCAATCACCTGGCTTTGGCAGGCATTGACCCAGCAGCGGTAACTGATGTACTGCTTACCCATTGCCACCTTGACCATATTGGGGGGCTTATGACTAACGGGGCACCCACCTTCCCGAAGGCTACCATTCATATAGCCGAGGCCGAGTGGGCTTATTGGTCGGCCAGCCAGATTGACCTCTCAACCATGCCGTTAGAAGAAGCCTTCAGGAACAACTTCATTAACACCGCCAGGAATAACCTGCACCCGCTGGCCAATCAGGTTAAGACCTTTCGATATGGGGCTGAGGTGGTGGCAGGTATAGAAGCCATTGACGCCAGGGGCCACTCGCCGGGCCATACCAATTATATGATCCATAGCGGAGCTGCATCGTTATTGCATGTGGGTGATGCCTTTCACCATGAAGGGTTTGACTTGCAGCACCCCCACTGGGCCACCGCCTTTGACCAGGATGCACCGCAGGCCCAACTGGTCCGCAAACAATTGCTGAGCAGAGCGGTCAGCGAACGTGCCTGGCTCATGGCCTACCACATGCTGTTCCCGGCAATAGGCCATGTATACCCCAAGGGCAATGCCTATGGCTGGGTACCATCACCCTGGGTGTTGAACCATTAAGGCTTGTCAAGATGTAAGAGACTTCAGTATAAGCTAAACAATCAACTTGTAGCCATAGCCCCGTACGTTCAGGATCTGGATGCCAGGGTCGCGGCTCAGCTTTTTGCGCAGCTTGCTAATGAACACATCCATGCTGCGGGCATTGAAAAAATCATTATTGCCCCAGAGCGATTCCAGAATCAGCTTGCGGTCGGTTAGTTGGTTGCGGTTTTGCAGCAGGGCGTGCAGCAGCTCGGCCTCACGGTGGGTCAGCTGCTCTGTATGGTTGGTGGGGGCATGCGTTAACAGCTGCGCTTTATGGTCAAACGTATACGCCCCAACCGTGGCTACGGCTTCGGCAGGCTGGGCCACACTGCGGTTCAACAGGGCCTTAATACGTACAATCAGCTCTTCCATGCTGAAGGGCTTTTTCAGGTAGTCGTTGGCGCCATAGCCAAAGCCTTCAACCACATCTTCTGTGCGGCTTTTGGCTGTTAAGAAAATAATGGGGATGTACTGGTCAAGCTTGCGCAGCTCTTGCACCAGCGTAAAACCATCCAGCCGAGGCATCATCACATCAAGCACCAGCAGGTCGGGCTTCTGGGCCAGGTAAGCCTCGCGCGCTTCTACACCATCTTTACAAAAAAGTACTTCAAACCCCCGGCTCTCCAGGCTTTCCTGCACAATCATGCCCAGGGCGGCTTCATCTTCTGCCAGTAAAATCTTAGTTGGGTGTTCACTCATAGCTTTATCTCAAAAAGGGTTTTGTTGGGGGCAACGGTAAGTGTAAGGGTACCGCCGTGTAACTGGGCCACTGAGCGGGCATAAAACAGCCCTATGCCAAAGCCCTTTACATCATGCTGGTTGCCCGTGGGTATGCGGTACAGTTTATCAAAAATGCGGGCCTGCTCGGCTTTGGGTATATTGCCGCCGTCATCTTCTACCTGCCACACCGTTTGCTCATTAGCTGGCCCGGCTACAGGCAACAGTCGCACCGTAATCTGGTTGCCACCGTACTTTAGCGCATTATCAATCAGGTTGGCAATCGTATTTTCTAAATGAAAAGGGTCAACCGAAAGGAAGGCCGTCTCGGCAGAGCTTTCAAAAGTCAGCACTTTATCTTGTGCCACCAGCCTGAACCGCTCTACAATACCCTGCGTCCAGGCCACCAGCTCTACCTCTTCACGGTTCATTTGCAGCTTGCCCTGGTCAATGGCAGCCGTTTCAAGCAGCTTCTCTACCATGCCGTTCAGCCTGGTAAGCTGGTCAGTGCCTATGGCCAGGTAGCGCTTGGTTTTATCGGGGTCGTTATTGGCATTAAAATGCGTAATACCCTCTAAGGCCGAAAACACCGTGGCAATAGGCGTTTTAAACTCATGGGTAATATTGCTAATCAGGTCGTCTTTAATGGCAGCCACCTGTTTTTGCCTGCGTATGGTGCGGTACAGGGTAATCATGGCACCCATCACCCAGCCTACCAACAGTACCGAAATGCCCAGCTCGGTCAGGCCACGCTGCAATATGGCCAGGGTGGCATTCTCAAAATCCATAGCAATGCTGCGCCGGGGGCCCAGGTAAGATGACTTGGCCTGCGTAGTAAGGTATGAATCTTTACTGGTACCAACTGAGGTACTGCCACTTGCATTTTGCTGCCGCAAGGCAAACTCAACCTCAAGGCTCTTCCGCTTCAACTCTTCCATCACAGCAGTATACAGCTTGCCAAGGTCTACCAGGTCTTCATTGATTGACAGCATTACCTTGCTTGTTAAATGCTGAAACCTGGTATTAAGGCTGGTATCATACTCCTTCAGCACATCAATACGCTCCACATGCTCTGCATTGAAACTGCTAATCATCGAATCAATGGCCGGGGTGCGGCCACTGTCGGGCTGGGTACTGATCCATAAAAACTGTACCTGATCATCTGCAAGGGCTACTTTTGTTTTTCGGTCTCTATTGGTGTTTAACCGCTCTAACAGGCTATCAACATCTTGAACAGCCGAAACCCTGCTGGTGGCCCGCTGCCCGTCAATAATAGTATCAGTCAATTCCATTTTAAAAAACCGCAGGTTGTGCCGGGCCTTATCAGCAAAGTACTTTTCAATACTCAGGTCAAGGGCTATCTGCACATCATTTATAAAGCGCTGCTTGTTAACGTGGTAATTCTGCCAGGTAAAATAGGCCTGGGCGGTAGTAATCAACACCGCCGTAGCCACCACTAAAATCAATATATATCTGTAGGCTTTTTTGTGCATGTCACAAATATAAGCAGGCTTAGCCTGTTGTTTTCTACCCGTTAACACACGTTAACACTGGTTAACCATGTGTTTGCACTGGTTTGGCTTGGTTTGCTTTCAAATAACCACAAAATGAAAAGCACCATCACAAAAATCACACTTATACCCACACTGGTACTAGGCTTACTGGTAGGGTTGGCAGTACAGGCCACGGCCCAACAATCATTTGAAGGCATGGCCACCTACAGGTCGTCCATCAACATTGAATCTATCAACACCGTAGGGCAAAACATGAACCCCGACCAGCAGGAGGCCATCCGTAAGCAGCTGGCCCAGCAAATGCAGCGCGACTATACGCTCAGGTTTAACCTGCAAGAGGCCACCTGGCAGGAAAACGCCGCTCTGGAACCAGCTACCCCCACTGCCAATACTGGCAGCATGCAAATACGTGTGCAAGCAAGCAATAACAGAAGCTATGTTAACCCCAGCAAAAACGAGTTTGTTGAAGAGACCGACATATTTGGCAAAAAGTTTTTGATACAGGATGAGCTGCCTGTTTACCAGTGGCAAATTACCAGCGAGCAGAAGCAAATTGGCGACTATACCGTAGTAAAGGCTGTGTATACTGACATCCGCACGCGCACCGAAATGACGCTAAGCGACTCAGAACAGAAAACACAAACGGTGCAGGATACTACCCTGATTACGGCCTGGTACACGCCGCAAATACCCGTATCGCAGGGGCCCGACAATACCTATGGCCTGCCAGGGCTGATACTTGAGCTGAAGAACGGCAATATGACCTACCTGTGCACCAAAATTGAGCTGAACCCAGCGCAACCCGTGGTGATTAAGAAGCCCACCAAAGGCAAGGTGGTAACCCGCGCCGAAGCCGAAAAGATACAGGATGAGAAAATGCAGGAAATGATGCAGAAGTACAACACCGGCGATGGCGGCCAAACCCGCGTGATCAGAATCGGCGGCTAAGGCCTTCATTTGAATTTAAAAAGTCAAAAACTCAAAAACTAATTATCACCCCGGTGGGGGGACGTCCACAGCGGCGTGGCCTTAGCGCGAGCATGCGGGCAGCGGCTTCGCTGTGGCCCCCTTTTCTTTTGGTTCGTTTTCTTTTGGGGGAGCAAAAGTAAAATGAACGGAGCAGTAATGAGTCTATGTAATTCTCCGTACCCATGAAATTCAATCGCATGATATCCCAACATTTGAGTAGATGCTTCGTAACAGCCTTCGTTTACGCCCTGCTACTATTGATTACCCACCCCATTCTTGCCCAAGACTACCTCTTGCTCAAAGGCCAAACCAGAGACACCACGCTGGCCCCCATACCCTACGCCAACGTACTGGCCATTGACACAGCCACCAAAAACATGGAAGCTTTTGCCGTGACTGATGCTTCGGGCAGCTTTCAGCTCAGGCTACAGGCTGGCAAGGTATACGAGCTGCAGGCCACCTTTGTGGGGTACATGCCCTACAGCCAGATCATCAGGCTACAGGCAGCCCCTCAGCAGCCCTATGTGATCCTGCTCAAAGAAGCCGTGAACCAACTGGATGGGGTAACAGTAGTGGCCGAAATGCCCGTACTGGTGCGGGGCGATACCATCTCGTACAAAGCCGAAGCTTTTACCGATGGCGATGAGCGCAAGCTGGAAGATGTGCTGGAAGACCTACCAGGCTTTAGGGTAACCGACAATGGCGATATTGAGGTGCAGGGCAAACGGGTAGATAAGGTGCTGGTTGACGGCAAGGAGTTTTTTGAAGGCGATACCAAGCTGGCCACTAAAAACATACCGGCCGATGTGGTAGACCGCATACAGGTACTGCAAAACTTTAACGACGTAGCCCCTATGCAAGGCCTGCGCAATGACGACGGCCTGGCCCTGAATATTGAGCTGAAGGCCGATAAAAAACGTATTGTATTTGGCGATGTAGAAGCTGGCGGTGGCCCCGAAGGCCGCTACTATGGCCATGCCAATACCTTTTACTTTGCGCCAAACGGCAGCCTGAACCTCATTGCCGATGCCAAC
>CAZXTW010000376.1:0-6414 GCA_964643525.1 uncultured Roseivirgaceae bacterium | reverse complement strand
AGCTGGTCTATTAGCCAAAACCCCAGAACAGACAATACCAACCCGGCCACCAACCAGCCAGGCTTTACCATAAGTGATGCCAGCGGCTCGCACCGCCTGTTTATACGCTCTACTGATGGCAACGTGGGCATAGGCAATATTATGCCTGCCCACAAGCTGGATGTATCTGGCAACCTCAGGGCCAATACTTTGATTAACGGCGGCTTTGACTTTGTTATGGGCAGCAACGACCAGAGCAGCCGGGGCAACAGTGGCGGCAGCCGTGCTTTGGTTAAAGGGGGCGGTGCCTCACTGATTATTAACTATGGGCAGGACTTTTCTGGTGGCACTATTATTGGCAATAACCAGGTGGTGGTGCTCAACAATGGCAACGTGGGCATTGGCAAAAACAACCCAGCCCAAAAGCTGGATGTGAATGGGCAGCTGGCTGTGCAGGGCACAAGTGTCATTACCAGTGGGGGCGATAATGTATATGCCAACATTAGGGTAATCAGAAATTTGTCTCCTAAGTACCAGGACGGCATGTTCATCAACTACGACAGTACTGGCACCTCTGGCAACCACATCAGGTTTTATACCCCTGCCAGAACAGAACGCATGCGCATTACGCACCAGGGCAATGTAGGTATTGGCACTAACGACCCACAGGCCATGCTACATGTTAACGGCACAGTACAGCTGGGTAACTTCACTACTAATGATGCTGATGAGTGGCCCAAGCTTTGGTGGTGTCGTGACGGCTCAAAAAGCTGGGACGATGGCCTTATTAAGGGTGGCACCAACAGGGGCGCTTTTGGCCGCTCTGGCTTTGGCATACACATGCATCAAAACAGGCACTTTGGCTTTTTCTCTAACGGGTGGAACACCCTAATGGATATTGAAGGCAAAAGCGGCAGGGTATATATTAAGGGCAACACAGGCATAGGCACCACCAACCCTAGCCAAAAGCTAGACGTTAATGGGCAGCTGGCCGTACAGGGCACCGCCGTGATTACCAAAGGCGGTGACGATGTGTATGCCAACATTAGGGTAATCAGAAACACCTCACCCCGCTTGCAAGATGGCATATTCATCAATTACGGCAGCACAGGCAGCTCAAATACCGTAAGGTTTTATACCCCTGGCACTACTGAGCGCATGCGCATTAACCACCAGGGCCGTGTGGGCATTGGTACCAGCAACCCGCAGGCGCTGCTGCATGTAAACGGTAATATTTATGCCGGCAACTCTGACATTTACTTTACCAAAACCAACCATAACCATACTGGTACAGGCAATACCACTGGCTGGGCCGCCATTGAAAACGCCAGTAACCACAACTGCTTAATGATTATGGGCCGTTCTACCAGTGGTGGCCGCAAAGTAGGCCTTTGGGATGACGTAGCCGTATCGCGCAACCTGAATGTTGGGGGTAACCTGGTAGTTAGCGGCTATACAGAAACTAAGGTAATTACCTTTTCGGCCTACCTTGACTCTAACTCGCGCACAGGCAATAAAAGCCCCTTACCCTTGCAGCAAACCAGCCGCAACAAGGGCAATGCATACAACAGAACCACCTCTAAGTTTAAAGCACCGGTTAAGGGTACCTACCTGTTTACCATGACAATGTACAAGGTAAGTGGTTCTTATGTACGTTGGTATTTGCGCCGCAACACCACCTATGTCGATACGGGTGGTTCAACCTCTTCTGAAAACTCTGAGCGCTGCCTGGTTGACTCATACCACAACAGCATATCGGCCAGCCGTACCGTCATTACAGTGTTAAACGCCAATGATGAGATCTGGATTGAACAAGTTGGTGACGGCCGTTGTGACAACTACCGCTCGGGCCTGGAGGGCATTCTGCTCTCGGCAGATGTATAAAAGAAACACCAATAAACAGCACCTTTCCCAAACCACGCCCCGGCCACCTGGCCGGGGCTTTTTTTATGCTTTTGGCTCATTCACAACATATTATAAAGCCATCACCACTAAGGCTTAACCCTTTATAAGTACTTCATAGCCAGTGTATAAAAATTCTAACTACTTTTTAAAAATCATTAAACAGTAACAGGCCTTTATTTGCTTGAAAAGAGGTATATTTAAAATTGTGTTTATGTGAGTTTTGCAATTACCTCTACAGTACTAATCCCTCTAGCATGCAAATAAATAAGATCAACCGTACCGAGCTGAAGGAGCGCTTCAGTAAGAACGCCATCCCTACAGAAACTGACTTTCATAACTTTATTGATGCCAACCTTAACCAGGCTGAAGATGGCCTGGTAAAGCTGCCCGGCAACCCAGTAAGCATACAGGCCGAAGGCGACAGCCAGAGTACCCAAAAGCTGCTGAACTTTTACAGCAGCTTTGTTGAAGACAACCCTACCTGGAGCATTAATCAAAACCCCCGCCTTGACAATGCCCGCCCTGATACAGCGCAGGCTGGCTTGAGCATAAATGATGCTGGCGGCCATAGCCGTTTATTTATTGACAGTGCCACAGGCAAAGTAGGCCTGGGCACTTTACAGCCCCAGCATACGCTTGATGTAAACGGCTCTGTTCGTGGCTCGCTGCTGGTTAACAGCGGTATGGACTTTGTGCTGGGCAATGGCGATAATGGCAGGGGCAACAGTGGCCTGAGCCGTGCCCTGGTTAAAGATAGTGGGGCCACCCTGGTGCTGAACTATGCCAACGATTTTGGCGGGGGTACCCGCATTGGCAGCAGCGTAAAAATAAATGCCAACGGCAATACAGGCGTAGGCGAGGGCAACCCGCAACAAAAGCTGGTGGTGCGCGGTAACGCAAACTCTGGCAAGGTGCCTGAAAGCGGTATGTCAGGTGCTGGCTCGTTGGCTATTGTAAGCAATGCCCCCCAAATTGACTTTATTGATACTGAGCACAACGATTGGTCAATCCATGTCAATGGCAATAAAATGTACTTTGTTCGCCAGCCATGGAATTATAACGATTTGGTGCTTGATGGTGCTGGTAAAGTAGGTGTGGGTACTGATGCGCCAGGCTATACGCTTGATGTGAATGGTACTGTGCGTCTGGGCGGCTTTACCACAGAAGAAAAAATAGAATGGCCCAACATAGTCTGGTGCCGTGACACTGCCAAAGGCTGGGACGAAGGCATTATTAAAGGGGCAGCTGGCCACGGTGCCTGGGGCCGCAGTGGCTATGGCATCCATATGCATGAAAGCCGCCACTTTGGCTTTTACTCTACCAATTTTGATACCCTGTTTGATGTTGAGGGCAAAACCGGCCGTGCTTACATCAAGGGCAATACTGGTATTGCTGATAGCAACCCCCAGCAAAAACTGGTGGTGCGTGGCAACTATAATGCAGGCAAGGTGGCTGAAAACAACATGCAACATGGGGGCGTTATGGCCATTGTGGGTAATACCCCGCAGTTAGACTTTATTGATGTTGATAACAACGATTGGTCTATCCATGTCAACAGCAACAAATTGTACTTTATCCGCCAGCCATGGAACCACAACGATTTGGTACTTGATGGGGCTGGTAATATTGGCATGGGCACCAGCTCGCCCACAGCCAAACTTAGCCTGGGCACATGGAACGGCGGCGAGTCTGGTGTTACCGCCGCAGGGGCCACCCAACTGCTGCTTAGTGGGGCGCACAATGCCGGTGTAAACCAGGGCCACGCCAGCGGTACTTACAAGCTTAAAATTGAAGGCTACAACAACGATGGCACGCTGGTGTACCCCATTTACGTGATGGATGAAAACAGCAAGGTTGATTTTTTCATCCGTAACCGGCCCTCGGCCAGTGATGTACCGCGCATGTTTTTTGCCGGTCATACTGGTATTGGCGCTGAAAACCAGATTGGCGATGCGCTTGAAATTACCCGCAACTGGTTTGACAGCAATACCAACAGCTGGGGCGGCGGCATAAGGCTAAAGGGTACAGCACCTTCTATAAGCTTTTGGGAAACCGACAATGGCAGCCACCGCTGGATGTGGCACCTCAGTGGTGACAGAATGAACCTGTACCGCAGGCCTGCCGGTGGTAGCTGGGAAAATAATGTACAAATTAACAATGCCGGCAACCTGAATGTACGGGGCAAGGTAACCGCCACCAATACCCGTGCCTTGACGCAGCAACAGGTACATCGTAGGCCCATTTGGGGTATGGGCTACCAGGGGCGGCTACACTTTAGCACCAGTTGGGTAAAGTTTACCCATTGCTATGGGCCTTTTAGCTATGCCATACCTGCCGTACAACCTGGGGCAACCAGAAAATACAGATTGTATGCCGTGTATTCTGATAACCAGACCAATACAGGTGAAATTGTGATTCAGTTTAACTT
This sequence comes from uncultured Roseivirgaceae bacterium, assembly GCA_964643525.1. Classification (GTDB taxonomy): domain Bacteria; phylum Bacteroidota; class Bacteroidia; order Cytophagales; family Cyclobacteriaceae; genus CAZXTW01. Next base: position 2,102 of record CAZXTW010000376.1, on the reverse strand, counting down.
TACTGGGGGCCATACCAGGCAGTTTAAGCTGCCCCGCACCTGGGGTGGAGGCTTTAACAGTGCATGGCACCGTGATGCTGTGAGCGATTGGGTAGATGCCAGTGGTGTAAATACCAACCATGCCGAAGTATTTATCAGGCTTACTGTGGGTGGCAAACAGGGTGATCTGGTGTATCTGGAAATCCAATCATACGACTTCTTTTAATGCTTAACAAGTTGCCAAGGCAAATACAAAAAGGGGGCCATTGGCCCCCTTCAAAAACATCTTAAAATATGGCTCGGTTATTATTAATCGGTACAGCCACAAAACCATGCACCTAACCTATAAAAAGCTATACCTGAAAAGTACTGATTGTATTACACGTCAAAAAAACCTGTTTAGAACTTACTCTGGATTAAAGCCATTATTGTTGCAGCAAGGCTAGTATTGCTTATACTGTTACCTGCTCTTCGTAGTCCCTGATAATCTTTTGCGTTTTGGCATCTGTAATGCGGTTAATTGTTTTGCTCACTTCTTTATCATCACGCAGGGTTTTGGCCAGCGCAAAGCACGACGAGGTTAAGAAAACCACCCCCATCAGTAAATACCCTTTTATCCACCACGTTAAGTCCAGAAAAAGAATGCCTACTATTGTCAACCCAAAGGCCAATAGAAACGACATCCATACCTGAAAGCGCCACTCGGGGGTATTCTGGTTCATTAAATTGTCCATAATTGTTGTTGTATTAGTGAATGCTATTTACACCACAAGTATACGGGGCTACCTTTAAAGCGTATAGGTATAAATTCAGCCTACAGGACTTTTAGAAATGGCATAGTTCGCCAATTTCAAGCTCTATTAGCCATTAACTGGGGTTATCTAAGACTTTTAAAAACATTCAATTGTTTGGTGTTACTGCTGGTTATTGGCCGTACTTAGCAGCGTTTCATAAAAAGTATGGCCAGTAATTTTTGACTTGAGCCAGCAGTAAAAGGCCATGGCCTGCAAATCTTCTCTCCATACAGGCACCTGTGTTAGGGTGTTGGTTACCTGCTGCTGGTAGGCTTTACTATGCACCTCGTAAGGGTCTTTTAAAAACAGGGCAATCAAATCTAAAAACTGTGGCACACGACCATACAAAGGCTGCTGAAACAAATCAGCAAACTGCCGCTTAATTTGGGCAACCAGCTTCAGGGCAATGTCTTCATTGTGAAGTTCATATTGCATAATCACCTCCATAAGGTTTTTCTTCATTACCCATTCGCGGCCTATCTTGCGTGCACACCAGCGGTCAGTATGCTCAATCTTTAAATTGCAACGGCTGGCCTGGCGGGCGTTGCCATCTAAAAAATAATACATACCCAGGTTAAGCAACAAATTGTAGCGGTCTTCTGTACCTAAATGTTTGGTGGGCTGTTTTTGTAGCTGCTCTAGCTGGCCTATAGAGGTACTCAGCTCACCTTTAAACAGGTACAAAGCGGCCTTGAGCATGGTAGTTCTAAACGGCAGGTCTGATTGTGCCGGCAAGGGGTGGGCATACAACTCACCCTCCAGCAACTGCAGCTGCTGCCAGGCCTCGGCAAACTTTCGGTTGCGGTAATGGGCATGGGCTATCATATAGCGCAGCCGCAGCTTGTACCGGTGGTTTTCGGCAGTAAAGCTGCCCTGCTGCTCAGCTTTATTAAACAGCCGCGTAATAAACGGCTCAAACGTATAATAATCTTTTTGTGGCAAAATAAGGCCCCGGGCAATGGCAGCAATACGGTACAACATAACTGGGCGGGCCACCAGGGTATCAGTAAGGCGGTAATCTTCTAAAATGGTGGTGATCTGGCCAGAAAAATTAACCGGCGCGTTATTGCGCTTGGCTGTAATCAGCTGCCGCTTAATCAGGCTGTAGGCTGTATTGGCCCTGTCTTCCTCCTCGGCCAATTGCGCCGCTTGCTCTTTCAGGGCAATAATGGCAGTCAGGTCAATACTCAGGTCGCTGGCCGCATGCTCTACCATTACCTGGTAAATTGAATGCAACAGGTGGTAGTGGCCGCTTTTCCAGGCAGCACGTTCGGCCTGTTGCAAAAAGTGCCACGCAGCCTGTGGGGCTTCATGTTGCAGCAGGTAACG
>CAZXTW010000375.1:0-6414 GCA_964643525.1 uncultured Roseivirgaceae bacterium | reverse complement strand
TGGGCAGAAATATTTGCCAGAATATTCTGAAGTAGCTGCAGCCGTCAATAAGGGCGGCCTCTTCCAGGTCTTTGGGTATGGTTTCAAAGAACTGCTTCATGAGGAAGATGTTCACCACCGTTACCAGGCCGGGCAGCATAATACCCGCATAGGTGTTAATGAGCCTGAACTCATTCAATACAATGAATTTGGGTACCAGTAGTATAATGCCGGGTATCATGAGGCTGGCCATGAAAATGGAGAAGATGATGTTGCGGCCCGGAAAGCGCAACCGGGCAAAGGCAAAGCCAGCCAGTGAGGCAAAGAATACGTTTGTCAGGGTTTGCACCACGGTAATGATCACGGTGTTGGTAAGCCACCGGGCAAAGGGCAGGTCTTGCCACACATGGGCGTAGTTGCTGAGGGTCCATTTTTCGGGCAGCAGCTTAATGGGCCACTGGAATACGTCCTGCTCTGCATTGAAGCTAATAGAGAGCGAAAACAGGAAGGGCCCCATGTAGATGGCCGTCATGACCAGCAGCAACAGCCAAAACAACAGCTTGTGTATTTTTATTTGTTTCATGGTTTCTGTTGTGTAGCGTTAATAGGGATCTGGCGGCAGGTACTTTTTCTGCACTACGGTTACCACGTATATTATAATGGCCAGCACCACAGCAGCAGCAGCCCCATAGCCCAGGCGGAAGTATTTGAATGAGTTGAGGTATACAAAAAAGCTCATGGTGGTGGTGCTGTTTACGGGGCCACCCTGTGACATGATGAATACCTGATCAAACACCTGAAAGCAGCCAATGAGGCTGAGCACCACCACAAAGTAGGTTACGGGGCGCACCATAGGCACGGTTATTTTCCAGAACTGCGTCCAGGTGCTGGCCCCATCAATTTTGGCTGCCTCGTATACTGACTGGGGTATGTTTTGCAGGCCCGCCAGGAAGGTAATCATGAAGTAACCAGAAGTAGACCATATGTTGAGCGCCATGATTGAAAACAGGGCGGTGTTGGGGTTGGTGAGCCAGTCAGGGCCTTCAATGCCCACGCCAGCCAGCAGGTAGTTAAGCAGGCCGGGCTTGCTGTATATCCAGATGAATATGGTAGAGGTAACCACCGAGGCGGTTACAGCAGGAATGTAAAAGGCAGTGCGGAAGAAGCTTCTGCCAGGCAGCTTCTGGTTCATGATAAATGCCAGAAAGAGCGACAGGATGGTTTGCACGGGCACCACGCCAGCGGCGTAGATGATGGTGTTTTTGATGGCCACAAGAAACACGGGGTCACTGAATAACTCAATGTAGTTGGCCAGGCCCACAAAGGGCTTGTCAGGTATGAGCAGGTTCCAGTCATACAGGCTGATTACCAGGGCAAATACCATGGGGAATATGGTGAATATGCCAAATATAACCAGCGGAAACAGCAGGAACAGGTAGCCCGTACGGGCCTGTGCCCATTTTTTTGATTGTTGTTTGCTCATTTTAAACTGTATTTTTCAATACGGCTTTTAATATCTTCCATGGCCTGGCGGGGTTCTTTACCGGTAAAGAATATGGCCTGCATGGCTACTACAATTTCTTCAAAGCCACGCTCGCTAAATTCAACCTGAAAGGTGCGGGCATATTCAGCGCTTTGCATAAATACCCCGTACACGGGGTCGTCATAAAAGCCATTGGCCAGGGCCACGCTTTTGCGGCTGGGCAGGGCCAGGCCCTGTTTGGTCCATATGGCCATCCCCTCTTTGCCTGTGAGGTAGTTCATCATGGCCCAGGCATCGGCCTTGTAGGCACTGTTGCGGGGCATGGCAAAGGCGGTGGTAAAAGCCACCGTGGCGCGTTGTTTACCAGCAGGCATGGGGGCTACGCCCCATTGCACATCAGGGTAGTTTAGTTTTAAGAAGGGTATGAGCCAGCCACCCGAAAAGCAAAAGGCCGCCTTGGCCCGGCCAAAGGTATCGCCATTCCACCCCTGCCCTACATCAGTAGGTATGGTGGCAATGCCCTGCTTGTACAGGCCGTGGTAATATTCTAAGGCCTCAACAAAAGGCGCATCAGTAATGCCCAGAGTGCCGTCAGGGTTTTGAAAGTTGCCCCCGTTTTGAAATACAAAGGGCATTAACATTTCGGTAGAAGGTTCAATTACCAGCCCGTACTGGTCAATAGTGCCGTTGCCGTCAACATCAATGGTTAGCTGGCGGGCCATGGCCTCCAGCTGCTGCCAGTTTTGGGGCAGGCTGTCAATGCCTGCCTGTGCCAGCAGCTGTTTGTTGTAAAACATTACGTAGGGGGCAAAGTCTTTGGGCAGGCCATACTGGGTGCCGTTGCGCTGAAAGGCCTGTAGCAGGTTGGGGTAAAAATCGGCCAGGTCAACATTGCCCTGCTGTGCTATGTGGGCATCAAGCGGCTCAAGCACGTCAAAGCTCATGTAGGAGGGGGCAATGTAGCCTTTCAGAAAAAACAGGTCAGGACTTGTGTTGGTACCCAGCATGAGCTGCAGTTTTTCAGAGTAGTTGCCTGGTATGGGCTCAAATTTGAAGGGCACTGTAGGGTGGGCTTCAGCAAAGGCATTGAGGGTAGTTTCAAACATTTCTGTTTCGGCCGGGCTGCTTACCCATGACGAGATACGCATTTGCGTGGCCTCAGGCTTGCAGCCAGCCAGCCCTACACATGCCAGCAGGGCCAGTACTGTTGTAGCTATGACCAGCCATAGTGGTTTTGTGCTGTGTTGCTTTTGGGTTGTCATTTTACAAAGATGCAAGAGTTAACGGCCAATTTGTTAAGCGAAACTGACCAATAGTTACACTATATTTGCAATTATTAAGTTTGATCACTAATTTAAGTGCAAAAACATGTATACTTGACTTGTGAAACCTTCATTTCAACACCTTGGCTTTGATGCCATTGACGCTTCTTTTTTATGTTATGTGGTGAACTCGCCCAAGTTTGGCTTCCACTGGCATTACCACCCCGAGTGTGAGATATCTTATGTGGTGAAGGGGTATGGTACGCGCCTGGTGGGTGACCATGTGGAGGAGTTTGCTGCGGGCGACCTGCTGTTTTTGGGCCCTGATGTGCCGCACACGCTTATTTCTGACGAGTTGTTTAACCAGTCGGGCCAAAATATGGAAGTGGTGGTGGTGCAGTTCAGGAAGGAAATTATTGAGGCCCGCTCGTTAGAGATTGTTGAACTGAACGGCATTAGCCAGTTGATTCAGGACAGTTTTCGCGGGCTGCATTTTGGTGGTGCTGCTGCCGGGCACATTGGGCAAAAGCTGTGCCAGCTGCCTGAAAAAGAAGGGTTTTGGCAATACCACGGGTTGCTGGAGGTGCTGCACGAGCTGAGCACAGAAGCTTACCGCCCGCTGGCTTCTGCTTTTTACTCGCCCAATTTAAAGGGCCAGTCAGAGGCGCGGCTTAGTAAGGTGTGTAATTATATTCATGACCATTTTTGTGAGAATATAGAGATAGCCAGCCTGGCCGGGCTGGCCTGTATGAATGAAGCTGCTTTTTGCCGCTTTTTTAAGAAAATGACCGGCAAAACAGCTATTAATTATATTAATGATTTGCGCATAGGCAAGGCCTGCCAGTTGCTGCTGGCCGATACGATGACGATTAGCGAAGCGGCCTATGAATCGGGCTATAACAGCATAACGCATTTTAACCGCAATTTTTTTAAGCGCAAAAAGGTAAACCCCTCTGAGTACCGCAAGCATTACCTGTCAAGAAATTAGTGTTTATTAAGCGTAGTAAATACAGAAAAGGGTGCCAGGGGCACCCTTTTCTGCTTTGTGGTTCTTTAGTTAATCACTCAAATTACGGGTTGCACAACGCTTTCACGGTGCTGGGGCTGGCCTTCTGCCAGCGCCATAGATTTTAATCATTTGCCTTTTTTTAGTCTTAGAGTAGTCATCTTCTTTTTTTCAACCAATAGGTAATGCTTTTGCCAGTTTTGTTTGGCTTAGTTTGAGTACACTCTTTGAGTTATTCTTTCAATAGCCGTTGAACAATGTTTGTGTTAGATGATTGAATGGTGAGTAGGTAAACCCCTTCTGCCATGTTGGGCACCTGCAGGCTAAGCTGGTTGTTGCCTTCCTGCACGCTGTAAGGCTGGCTGTACAGCAGGCGCTGCTGCAGGTCACGCACTTCAACCTGGGCAGTTTCGGCCACACGGCCAGTAAACGATACCTGGTAAGCCCCGTTGGTAGATGGGTTGGGGAATATGCTGATCTGTTCTGTGATATCGTTATTGGTTGTGATGAGGGCATTGCGCTGGCCACTGCAGGGTATTAAGCCACCACGTACCCTGCTGCTGATGCGGCCAATGCCAAAGGCCCCTCTTGGCGTCCAGAGGATGTTGATAGACACAAAGTCAGAAAACCAGCTGATTTCAGTAAAGAAGAAGAAATCACCAGGGGGCACTACTATGGTGGTGCTTGATGGGCCGTAGCTCGTTTCGCCTTCAAAGCGCAGGGCCGAGCTGCTTGAAATATCAACGGTAACACCATAACCGTTGGGGTTGTGCAGCCGCCAGGCCCGCTCGGCCGAAACGTTTTCAGAACATACCTGCTCAAGCGTGAGGGCCTCAGTACCTACCTGATCAATCAATACCTCAGCAGCCTGATCGGCCTGTAAAAAGCCAAAGCCAGAAGCAAAGTCATAGCCGGTAGCAAAGGTGGGGTCAGTAGGGTCTGACACAAAGCCATTGTCGTAGGGGTCGTCCATATCCTGGGCGGTGGTGGTGAGCAGGTTGCTAATATCGGCCGGGGTTTGGGTACCCTGGGCAATTTGCAGCAGCAGAGCCACTGCACCAGCTACAGATGGGGCCGCCGCAGAGGTGCCAAAGAACAGTGGGTTGTCAAAATCAGTGAAGGTGCCGCCAAAGAAGGTGGTTTCAACGCCTTCTGGCCCAACAATGGTGGGTTTTTGGCGCAGTTCAGGGGTAGCCAGGCGGTTGCCGTTAGGCTCAAGCAAGATGGGGTTGCCACCTACAGCTGAGTTGGTACCAAATGCTCCAGGGAAGCCCAGTATGGCCGACTGTATGTTGTTGTTGAATTCAGTAGTGTTGAACCAGCCAGCGGCCCCCACGGTAATGTTACTGGCAGCCAGCTGGTGGCCCTGCACGGTAGAGGCATCAAGCTCAAAGCCGGTAGATACAATTTCTGCCCTGTTGAGGTTAAAAAAGAGTTTTACTCTTGATGGGTCTGGGGTGCCATCGTTAGGTTTTAATACGGCCAGGCCTACCAGGGCATTGCCACCCCCTGTAGATAAGGGTACAGACAATGTTGTGATGCCATCGCCACCAATGTTGTTTTCATTCACGAATGAAATGACGCTGGCTACCCCGCTTAAATCTGGTGTAGGGTTGTATAGTAATATATCAAGGTTGTTTTGCGCACCGCCACAGCCACCGCAAATGCTGGCCCAGGGCTCATCCCATTGTAAAATAACAGTGATTGATGAACTGTCTTGCACTTCAAAGAATATGAATGGTCTGAAGCTGGCAGGGTCAGGGTCAAAGTCAAAGTTCTGGAAGCCGTTAAAGAATACGTCAGCAATGTAGTCACTTTCATAAAAGTTGTCTCTACCGTCGTTACCTGCAGCACTGATGTATACTATGCCTGCGGCAGTGGCGTTATCAACGGCCTGTGCGGCAAGGCCATCAAAGAAGTAAGGCTCTGACCTGATGCCCACATCATCTACAATTACATCACACCCTTCAGCCACGAGGCTGTCAATGGCAGAGGCAAAAAATACCTCACCAGGGGTGGTAATGCCGTGAAACAGCAGTTCAGCCCCGGGGGCAATGTCATGAATGATTTGTGCCATGGCCCGGCCTTCGTCTGCTGGTGAGTTAAACAGTGTGGGGTCTCCTTCTAACACAACATTTACCTCGGTGGTAAAACCATTGGGGTTACCTGCACCGGGCAGGTCGCCGCTGGCAATATCGGCCACGTTGCCGGCTACGTCAGTGCGGAAGCTGTTAGAGATGATGCCCACTTTAATGCCATCGCCATTGGTAAAGTACCGGGCCCTGATGCTGTCGGTTAGCTGGGCACGGTCGCCCTGGCTGGTGGCGCTGCCAATGGCCAGCTCTTGCTGGTTCAATACAGCTTTGGCCCTGGCCAGCTCAGTAAGCTGGTCTAGCTGGTTAATGTTGGTAATTGGCAACCTGCCAGAAATGTGTTTGCCAACGGTGGCAGCCAGTTTAAAGCCTAAAGGTTTTAACTGGGCCACTAATGCTGCGGCACTGGTGGTGGCTGTGGCTTCAATTACCACGTACTCACCATCTACCGCTACTGCGGGCTGTGGGCCTACAGCAGAAACACCGCTACCCGCTGTGCGCTGTTGTATGGCACCCGGGCTGGCCAGGTGCTGGCCGGTAGCCAGCTGGTTGAGGTGGTACCCGTATTTATGGGCTTCAGTGCTTTGGGGC
>CAZXTW010000374.1:0-6415 GCA_964643525.1 uncultured Roseivirgaceae bacterium | reverse complement strand
ATGCATCGGTACCTTGAAAGTTCTTTTTTTGTCTGGTCATTGTTGGTGGGGCTATCTGCTGCCTATCTGGCTGTATCCATCCCTTTAACGTTTATCTTTCAGCTAGACCACCATGTGTATGACTTCTGCTATTGGTTCTCTACGGTGGTGTTCATCCTTGACATACCTGTAAATATCATAAAATTAAAAGTGGTACACCCGCTAAATGTATTTAGCGAGCAGGAAACCCTAAGCAACTACATGAGCCACTGGCTGGTGCTTGATGTAGTTTGTGCCATACCCTACGGGGCCTGGGGCCTGGGCACCCTGGGGCCCTTATTGCGCTTGCTAAAACTGGTTAAGGTGGCGCAGTTCATGCGGGCATTGTACCAGCGCGAGCTGCGCTATTCCTACCGCCTCACTATCATATTCTTTGCCTTTTGGGTATTACTCATAGCCCATTGGTTCAGCTGTGGGTGGCTATGGCTAACGGGTATCCAGGCTACCATGAGCAACTCAACCAACTACCTGCATGCCCTTTACTGGGTCATTACCACCATTACCTCAGTTGGCTATGGCGATATTGTGCCCAAAACCAATGCCCAAATTATATATGCCATGTTTTTGCAAATACTGGGTTTTGGCGTATTTGGCTACCTGGTAGGTAATATTGCAGGCTTCTTAACCAGAAAAGACCCTGCTTCTGTAGAGTATCTTGAAAATATAGACAAGCTCTCTGCCCTCATTCAATACCGCCACCTGCCTAAAGAGCTGCAAAACAAAGTATACAACTACTACCGCTACATCTGGAAAACCCGTATGGGCTACCAGGAAAGCGATTTTCTTGATGGCCTGCCCGACCATTTAAAGCAGGAGGTTTCATTATACCTCAAGCGCGAAGTAATTGATAAGATTTATCTTTTTCAAAATGCCGAGCAAAGCTTTATTACTGAAGTAGCCCTGCACCTGCAGCCAGAAGTGCACATACCTGGCGAATACCTGTTCAGGGCAGGCGATAAGGGCGACTCGATGTATTTTGTAGTTACTGGCGAGCTGGCGGCTTATTTAAACAATGATGAGGCCGTTGAACTGGCCCGCTTTTATAGTGGCGATTTTTTTGGTGAAATTGCCCTCTTTAGCAATAAACCCCGTACTGCCTCTATCAAAGCCATTACCTATTGTGACGTGTACCGGTTAGAGCGTAGCATTTTCAACACCATTATGGAAAAATACCCCAACATAGCCAGCCAAATAGAGCAAAAAGCCATGTCAAGGGCTAAAGAAAATGCCGAGTCTGGTGCTAACGGTGCTCAAACCACCCCTTAACACGTCTTTTACCATACCGCAAACCTGCAAAAAATCATCAGTTTTGATGAGTACAAAACCAGCAAAACTGTGGGCTTAATTTACGTGAATATCTGCCATATTTGTATCATTCAAGTTCAACTAAAATTCATTCACGATGCAACTCACAGAATTCAACACCAACCAAGAAGAGTACAACACCTTTGGGTACACCGCTTACACAACTGACCCGCCTCCTGGTGGCGATGGCGGCGACCAAAACCTGCCTGAAGACCCTGATGATGACGATGGGGTGAGACCTGGTGGCGATACACTGCCTGACGGCGATTAATCACTAATAACCAGCTATTATATGCACTTTTTATGTCAACTTTTTGACATACTACGGCTTTACTGTTTATCTTGTATAAGCAGTAAAGCCTTTTAACCCCTAATGACCCAATACCTTTTTTATACCGTTATGCCTATGCGCCTCATTGTTAACCGTGCTGCTGCATGTATTTTATTTTTAGGTTTTGTATTAACTGCTTTTGCCACGGGTTATTATCAAGACATTGGCTACCGGCGCCAGCAATTGGCCAATGCCCAGACGGCTGCGCAGCAGGTGGCCGCCATGAATGAACTGGCCTATGACTATTCTTTGGCCCACATGCCCGACTCATGCGCATACTGGGCCAATACCGCCCTGGCTCTGGCCCAAAAAACAAATGATACCCTTGGCATTATAACAAGCTATAACCGGCTGGGCATTGCCGCCCGTAAAGAAGGCAACTACCCGCTGGCCAAATCATTTTTATTCAAAGCAATCAGCATTAGCCAGTCCATTAACAACCAGCTTGGGGTGGCCCGCAACCAAAACCACCTGATGCTTACCTACAATAGGGCCGGCCGGCCCGACTCTGCCATTGCCTACGGCAAAGCATCTGCCAATACCTTTGGCGCTTTGAATGATTACTCACGGCAGGTACAAACACTGCTAAGCCTGGGCGATATCTATGGCGAAAGCGGCAAGTACGACTCTTCCCTATACATACTTAACCAGGCCTTAGAAATAAGCATGCGGCAGCGCGAGCATAAATACGCAGCCAGGGCCTACCATGAAATGGGCATTGTGCACCGCAACATGAACAACTACGTGGCTGCCCTGGCAAACTTTAACAAAAGCATAGCCCTGTTTACTGAGCTAGGCTTGCAGGCCAGGCTGGCCAGGGTAAACATTAGCGTCAGCAACGTGTACTTTGATCAGAAAAACTACACGCAAGCCAAAAAATACCTCGATTCTGCCATTGCCTACTACAGGCAACGGGGCGCACCGCTAACCTATGAAATCAACAACAGCCTGGGTATGTACTTTGGCGTCATGGGCCAGTATGACTCTGCCCGGTACCACCATAGCCAGGCCCTGGCCATTGCCCGGAAAAACAACCTGTATGACAAGCAGCTCAAATCATACAACAATACGGCCAACATGTTATTCAGGCTGGGCAACTACGCCCAGGCATTTGAGCTGCTGCTCAGGGCCAAAGCTATTGCCAAGCAAATTAACTCACTGCGTGACCATGTAGATGTATTGCGCAACATTAGTAGCAAATATGCGGCATTAAAACTGTACGATTCTGCCTATTCGGTTTTGTACAATGAATACCTGGCAGAAATGGACAGCCTGGTAGAATACATCAACACAGCCAGCAATGTACAAGAGCAGTTTATTCAAGAGCGCACCAGGCGCCAGGTTAAAGAAGCTGAACTGATGCAGGCACGGGCCGAAAGTGAAACACGCCAAACCGTGCTCTATGCGGTATCGGTAGTGGCTTGCCTCATAATTGCTGCCCTGCTTGCCATGGTGCGCGCTGCCCGCTCTGACAAAAAGGCCATGGCCTTCCGCCAAAAAAAACTGAAAGCAGAAACAAAAGCCCTGCAGGCTGAAAAGCAGCAAAAGGTTAAAGAAAATGAAATTGAACGCCTCATCAATGAGCAGGAACAGCGCAGCATGAATGCCATGATACAGGGGCAGGAAAAAGAGCGTAAACGCATTGCGCGTGACCTGCACGACAACCTGGGCAGCATGCTGGCTATGGTTAAGCTCCATTTTGGCTCTGTTGATGGCGAGGTAGAGCACCTGGCACAAAAACACCAAAAGCAGTTTGAAAAAGGCAAGCTACTGCTTGACGAAGCCTGCAAAGAAGTGCGCAACATCTCGCACGAGCTGCTATCGGGCGTGCTGGTTAAGTTTGGCTTACTGGCAGCCCTTAAAGAGTTAACAACCACCATTAGCGGCACCAGTGCCCTGCAAATTACACTCATTGATGTAGGCATGGACCAGCGCCTGAACAACGAACTTGAAATTACCCTGTACCGCATTGTGCAAGAGCTGCTCAGCAATATATTAAAACATGCCCATGCCCATGAGGTTACCGTGCAGTTACTACAGAAAAACCAGCACCTGCGCGTGATGGTAGAAGACGATGGCCAGGGCTTTGACCAAAACAATGGTGTACAAAAAAAGGGCATTGGCCTTAAGAATGTACAAAACCGGGTTGACTACCTCAAGGGCGAGTGGCTCATAGACTCTGGCAAGCTGGGCACTACCATTTCTATTGATATACCGCTGCACGAAGCGCTTGTTGAAAACTGAATACATACCTATGATTAACATTATTTTAGCAGACGACCACCAGATTGTACGCGAGGGGCTTATCTCTTTACTTGATGACGACCCCCAGATTGTTTGCCATGGCCAGGCTAAAAACGGCCAGGAGGCGCTAGACCTGCTGGCCACAACCAAAGGGGTTGATATTGCCGTGCTTGATGTTGAAATGCCTGTAATGGACGGCGTAGAAGCCACCAGGCACATCAAAGCAAAATACCCCCAGGTAAAGGTGTTAATCCTCACCATGTATACCAAACATGAATTCATTACCAGCCTGATCAGAGAAGGTGTAAGTGGTTACATACTAAAAGAAAGGGGGCGTGAAGAACTCATCAAGGCCATTCATGAAATACATATGGGCAAGCAGTACTTTGGCGAGCGGGTAACCAGCAAACTCATAGAAGCCATGAAAGCTCCCCCCCGCCCTACTGAAGCAGAAAAAATTGTGAAGCTAACCAAACGCGAAAAAGAAGTACTGAAGCTCATTGCAGAAGGCATGACCACCCCCCAGATATCTGCCAAACTATTCATTGCCAACAGCACGGTTGAAACACACCGCCGCAACCTCATTGATAAGCTTGATGTACCCAACTCTAAAGGCCTGGTAGCCTATGCAGTAAAACACAAGATTATTTAAACACTAAGCAACAAATAACTATGAGAGGCGCATTAATTATTGGTATTGACCATTACGAAGGCCTGACCACCAACCTCAAATCAGCCATAAAAGATGCTCAGGCATTAAAGGCCCAGCTTTCTGCCAATGAAGATCAAACGCCCAACTTCAGGTGCAAACTGTTAACATCAGCCTCAATAAAGCCCAAAAAATCAGACGACCCCACCTACAGCTACCGCCAAAAAGGGCTCATTACAGCCAACCGGGTACTTAAAGAGTTTAAAAGTGTGTTGCGCGTATCTGAAGAAATGGCCCTTTTTTACTTTGCCGGGCATGGCTCTGAAGAAAGCATGGGCGGTTACCTCATGACGCAAGACGCCACCAAACACTTTCCTGGCTTACCCGTAAGCAGTTTAATACAACTGGCCAACGAGGCCGATCATGTGCGCGAAATCATTATTATTTTAGACTGCTGCCACAGTGCTTATGTGGGCGATATTGGCGGGCTTCATAACAAAATAGCCATACTGCGCCAGGGCATTTCAATCATAACTGCCACACACCATGGTGAATATGCGCTTGAAAAATCTGGGCATGGCCTGTTTACAGAAGCCCTCTTAGAGGGGCTCAGTGGCGGCGCTGCTGACCTGTTTGGCGATATAGACCTGCCCTCTCTATATGCCTACATTGCCAAAGCCATTGGCCCATGGGCACAAAGGCCCGTATACAAAACCTACACCACCAAACCCAGGGCCATTAGAAGGGTCAACCCCAAAATTGATTTATCAGACCTGAAGCAAATATTTGAACTATTCAAAACAGAGGCTGAAATATACCCCCTAAGCCCTGTGTACCTCAAAGAAGAACAGAACCACCAGCAAGAAAAAGTACGCATTTTTGAGCTGTTACAGGCCATGCGTGATGTAGAGCTCATCAAACCCCACAATGCAGAGTCGCTCTTCCACGCTGCCCTGCAAAGCACCGGCTGCCAGCTAACCAACAGCGGCAGGCTAAACTGGCGTATGATGAAGCACAACCTCTAACCCCAACCCTATACAGGCCCCTCATTTTGTATTTGGCAATACTTTCCATACTTTTGCAGTAACTATGTAAAACCCTTTAACATTCAGGGAAATCATGTAATGCCCTTCTCCCCTTTCTATTCTTAATGCCACGGCGGTTCAACACCGCCACCTATCAAACTATTTTCTGGGGTTAACAAATTTGCTTTTAGCAACTACAGGCAAGCTACGCCTTTACTGCTGTAGGCACTGCTAGCCCCTGCATACTATAAAATACCACCATCATGGCAACAAGCAGAATTAGCGGTAAAACACTGCGGGGCTTGGGCTACCCTGAGGGTAAGGTGCTAAACATAGCCATCAAAACCCTTGACAAACACTACCGGGGCAAAAGCCGCCTGCATAAGCTCAAAACAATGCGGCAGGTATACCAAAACCCTGAGCAATACACCGCCCACCCGGTGCTGCGCAAGCTGGCCTTTGAATTAATTCATTACAATGACAAAAGCCCGCCGCAGCCCGCCAGCAGGCGCAAACCCTGGGCCATATTCGGGGCAGAGGGCATTGAGCCTACAGCCGTGCACCAAATGGAAATGGCCATGAAGCTGCCCGTAGCGCAGTTGGGTGCCCTCATGCCAGACGCCCACAAAGGCTATGGCCTGCCCATTGGCGGTGTGTTGGCCACCAACAATGCGGTTATACCCTATGCCGTTGGGCTTGACATAGGCTGCCGCATGTGCCTGAGCATATTTGACCTGCCGGCCAGTGCCATCAACAGCCAGCGCCAGGCACTTGAAAAGGCCCTGCTCAACAACACGGCCTTTGGCAATGACACCTTTAGCA
>CAZXTW010000373.1:0-6454 GCA_964643525.1 uncultured Roseivirgaceae bacterium | reverse complement strand
TTTATGCAGATGCAGTAGGGCATGGCAATTTAGATGTGCGGCTTACCATTAAATCAAACGACGAGGTGGGCAGCCTGGCCCTTTCATTTCAGCAAATGACAAAAGACCTGAAGCAGAGTTTGGCTGAAAAAACACGCCTGATACAGGAAGCCGCTCATGCAGAGACTGAACGGGTTAAGGTTGCTGAGCTTGAAAAAACCAACCGTGAGCTTGAGCAGTTTGCTTACATGACCAGCCACGACCTGAAGGCCCCGCTGATTAGTGCTGCCAGTATGCTAACCATGGTTGAAATGAAAGGCGGCACCCTAACAGATAACCTGCCCTGGCTGCAAAAAGCAAGGCTTGCTTTAGAAGGCATGCAGCATAAAATAGCAGTGATTAATGAAGTACTCAGGGTTAAAAGAAACCTGAAGCTGGAAAAACAACCTGTTAACCTGCCCCAGGTGTTGCATGATGTGAAAGCAGCCCTTGAAGGGCAAATAACCAGTAGTAAGGCCAGCATTACAACTGATTTTAGCGCATGCCAGGCTGTAAACTTCCCACCCGTGCACCTGCACCACATTTTGCAAAACCTGGTGGCTAATGCCCTACAATATGCCCGGCCCGAGGTGCCGCCTGTGATTCATATCAAGGCAGCGAGGGCAAGTGGTTATACCTGTGTAACTGTGGCTGATAATGGCCGGGGCATTGACCTTGAAGCCTATGGTAAAAAGCTGTTTGGGTTGTTTCAGCGGTTTCATTTAGATACCCAGGGCGATGGTATAGGCCTGCACATGGCCAAAAACATCATAGAAAGCTATGGGGGTAAAATTGAGGTAGAAAGTAAGCCTGCCCAAGGAACCACTTTTACATTGTACTTTGTGAACGATTGAACCTTTTAATGATATGCCGACTGTAAAAAATATTTTACTTGTTGATGATGACGAACTGAGCATTGCCTTTAACAAGTACATTTTAGAAGAGTTTGACCCAACATTAATAATAACCGTTTGTAAAAACGGTGTTGAGGCAATGAATTACTTCAAAAGCACCAGTACTTACCCTGACCTGGTGCTGCTTGATATTAGTATGCCTTTAATGGATGGCTTCGAGTTTTTAGATTGGTACGTGGTGCATGCCAAAAATACCACACGCATAGTTATGTGTAGTACCTCAAGCCGTGAAGAAGAAAAGCTACGCGCCAGGAGCTATGGCAGTAATGTAGTGGGCTACATTGAAAAGCCCTGCAGCAAAGAAAAAATTAAACCCTTTATAGCATAAACCTCCTGGTTGCTGTAAGTGGCTGCTGCCTTTTATGAAACTTTACTTAATTTAAAGGCACAAGCAAACTTGCAGCTATGCAAAATAAATTTTTGGGCTATCTCATTAGGCAGGTCATCTTCTGGATACTGGCCTTTTCATTTTATAATTTTATGCGTGACTTTGGCCAAACCACCATTGGTGAAAATGGTGAAATAAGGCCTCCGTTAAGTTTTGGGCAGTACGTTGTATTTCAAATTGTGTTGGGCACCTTTGCCGGGGCACTCTTTGCTACGTTAGAGTATTTATTTGATAAGTACCTGTACAAAAAGATATCACTAGGCCGGGCACTGTTGCTTGGCGCCACGTCATATCTGATTGTGGTCACCCTTATTATTCATTTTGGCATCAGGGCCTATACCCGCCTGGTAGATGTACCCTTGAGTTGGGAATTATACTCGAACTTTTTCTTTTCAAGTGAAGTCATTGTAGTTTATGTGTATTGTTTTATGGCTGGGTTTCTGTATGACTTTATTCGTGAGGTAGACCGTAAGTTTGGCCCTGGCAACCTGTGGAAAATGCTAAGTGGTGAGTTTTACCACCCCAAGGAAGAGCAGCACATTTTTATGTTTTTAGACTTAAAGAGCTCTACTGCAATAGCCGAGCAACTGGGCCACCGCAAATACAGTGAGTTTATCCAAACCTGTTTTCAGGATGTATCTGAAGTAGTAACGAAGCACAAAGCACGCATTTACCAGTACGTAGGTGATGAAATTGTACTGTACTGGTCTGTGCAGGAGGGGCTTGAACAACTAAATTGTATTCAGTTCTTTTTTAGCTACCGCGAAAAAATAGAACAGAAACGGGCGCACTATATGGCCAACTTTGGCACTGTGCCAGAGTTTAAGGCTGGGTTAGAAATGGGCACGGTTATGGTAGCTGAGGTGGGCGACATTAAACGTGAAATTGCCTACCATGGCGATGTACTGAACACCGCTGCCCGCATACAGGGCGTATGCAATCAATACGGTAAAACCATTTTGATATCAGAGAATTTGGAAAAGGCCATTGAGCAAGCCACAGGGGCTTCATTTCAGCTGTTGGGTGATGTGCCCCTGAAGGGCAAACGTAAGCAGGTAAGAATATATTCGGTTGAAGATGCCGTTACAAACCTGGAAGTAGCCACCAACTAAAGTTACGGCGTTTTAAGCAACTGCTCTACCGTAGCAAATGCACTGAGCCCGGCACCGTGCACGGTGGCAATATCATCTTCAGGGGCGTAAGTTTCACCAGCAAAGTACACCCGGTTGTTTATAGGTGCCGCCAGCTCATCACGCATATTATAGGTATTGTAGTGCGAGTATGACCCCTGAATGTATGGCTCTTTTGACCAGTTTTGTATGACGTGGCTCTGATAATACTGGCGTGCCTGGCCGTCAAACATTTCGTCAAGCTCATCAAGTATGTATCGCGTCAGGGCCTCTTCATTAGGCTGGGTGGCATACACTGTGGCTGGGGCCCCTACAGTAAACAGCCCTAGTACATTGGCGTTGGTATCTTTCCTGAAGGCTGCATCATAATAAATTTTTTCTCCGCTGCTGTCACTCAGGTTCTTAAATATCCCCCCCTCAAATGTGATGTCAGGGTAAAACCGTTCTGTAAACCGCATAAACACCTTAACACCATCGGGCATATCAACCGTATCTAACGCTTCAAACTTACTGGCCGGCATGGCAGGGGTAAAAGTAATGCTCTGTTGTTTCAGCACAGTTAAAGGCACAGTAACAATTACGCGGTCGCCCCGGTAGGTTGCCCCACTTTGCGTTTGCACTACCACCTCATTGCCACTATAATTTACTTCAGCAACAGGGCTGTTAAATACCATATTATCTGCTATACCAGGCACAATATGCTGGTCAAAAAAATCGTACCAGGTGCTGCGTTTAAACTTATACTCACTGTAAAAGTTGGTATAAAAATTCCGCTTTCTCAGCTCTCCGTTTTTCCATACATACATAGTTTCGGGGCTGTAGGTAATCAGCTCAATATTGCCATTGGTGGTTTCGTCATTAAGCAGCTGGGCAAAAATATCGGGGTCGGTATGCAGCCACTCTGCGCCCAGGTCAATCGGGAAGTCAGCCAGCGATTCATCCTTTCTTACCCGCCCACCAAACCGGGGCAGGGCTTCAATAATCTGGAAGTCAATGCCATGTTGCTTCAACAGGTGGCCAGCCACCATACCGGCTGCCCCGGCACCAATCACCAGCACACGGCCCGTAAAGTTCACTTCAAAGCTTTGGCTGGCATTTACATCATCAGCACAGCTGGTTAGCCAGCCAGTCAAAAAGGGCAGGCCAATGCCCATGGTTAAGCTGCGTTCAAGAAACTCTTTGCGTGTCATAGGTTATTGGTTCAGGTTAATTTTTACGCCAAATGTGGTAAATAGGGTGGCACTGCTTTCTGTTGGACCAAACAACAGTATGCCTGCGGTAGCCCTTGTAAACCAGCCCCAGGCAGGGCTTACCTGCCTGCCGTAAGTGTAGCTTAGGGTGGGCATTAAGTAGTGCCGCCATTGGCGGTTTTTGGCAGTTACCTCGCCATTGCCCAGGCTTACTGTAAGCCCCAGTACCTCTGACCGGGCCTGGTAACCCAGCCCAGCGGCAACCATGTGGTAGCTTTTACGGCTGGCAGGTTGCCTTTTGTAACCTACTTCTGCGCTAAGCACACCGCTACTATGTACACTGGGCCGGTTATAAAACCCCAGCTGGGGCAGCAACAATAAGTGCTTGTGTATGGTATTGCCTTCACGTTCGGCCTGCCATTGTTTTAGTGTCAACTCAGTGCCTAACTGCACGCCAGGGTGTACCAATACCTGGCCGTAATAGCCCACCGTTAGGGGCATTGCCTGCTTTTGGGCATGCAGGTGCAAGGGCAGCAGGGCGTAACAGTTAATAACAAATAGTAGTGTGAGTAACCGCATGGCTATGGTGGTAGTTTGCTTTGTAACAATTTTACGGAATATGCTGCTTTGTAGTAAAAAAAACCGTTGGGCGTCACAAATAATCAGTTGGGCGGTTTACTTTGGGCCATCAAACCATATAAAACCCGCTTATGCTCAAATAGGCTACGCTGGTGGGCTTATATTGGCCGCACGGCCAAAAACTTACGGCAGCAACAAAAACATACGCAACTTTAACTTATGGAACGTGCTACATTTAGCAAATACTCAACATGGGGGCAAACAATGGCCTGGGTGTTGCTGGTGTTGCTGCTGTTTACGGTTGAAGCAGCCTACACCAACCTGCTTGATGCCTTTCTGTATGCCGCCAACATCTGCCTGTTTCAAATGGTACTGGTTTATAGCCATTATGAGCTATTACTGCCCTGGCTGCAGCGCAAAAAGTATGTGCAGTACGTTATAGGCCTATTGGTAACTGTATTGTTTTGTGTAGCCATTACTGCCTATAACGATCAGGTTTTAATTCCTTATACTGACTTTGAGTATTGGGCTGCCGATAACTGGTGGACGGCCTTATTCCTTTTTCCGCTTTCTATAGTTATGCTTGGGGCCTCAGGCTTGTACTACATCATTGAGCTTTGGCACAAAAAACTACAAAAGGAAAGTCAGTTACATAGCGAAAAGCTACTGGCCGAGCTTAACTTCTTAAAGTCGCAAATAAACCCCCATTTTTTATTTAACACCCTCAATAATATTTATGCCTATGTGCAAACGGGCCACCCCAACACGGCACCTATGCTTGAGCGGCTGTCGTCCATACTTCGGTATATGGTTTATGATTGCAGTGCCAGTAAGGTGGCTCTGTTAAAAGAAGTACAGGCCATTGAAGACCTGTTTGAAATGTACAAAATGAAAAACTCGGGGCAACAAAACCTGTCATTGCAAGTGCAGGGTGTTAAGGGCTACCACCTGGTGGCGCCACTTATATTAATCAACCTGGTTGAAAATGCCTTTAAGCATAGTGATGCTTTAAACAATGCCGCGGGGTACATTAACATTACCCTGGGTGTAACAGAGGCCGGCAGGTGCACTTTAACAATTACCAATACTGTAAAACAGGCACCACCTGGGCAAAAGCCTGATGGCGGCATTGGCCTTGAAAACACCCTGAAACGCTTAGCTTTGCAATATGGCTCTGCCTACACCCTTGAACAAAACCTGCAAAACGCCGTGTACAAGGCTGCATTGTCACTTCCGTTAGAATATAAAACTTAGTTATGAGCAACAAGGCCAAGTGCACAGTAGTAATTGTTGATGATGAAGAGCCCGCCCGCCTGCTGCTAAAAGCCTATGCCCAAAAAGACGATACCCTTGAGGTACTGGCGGTGTTTGACCATGCGTTGGCTGCCAAAAAGTTTATTGACAGCCACAGGGTAGATGTACTGCTTACTGATATCCAAATGGACGATTTGACAGGTATAGACCTGGTAAAGCTGCTCAAGCACAAGCCCGTAGTGGTTTTTACTACAGCTTACTCTGAATATGCGTTAGAGGGGTACGACCTTGACGTGGTAGATTATTTAGTGAAGCCCATTTCATATTTAAGGTTTTGCCACGCCATTGATAAGGCCAAAGAATTAATTGCCTACCGCCATGCCGAAACCAATAGCGGCACACCTGCCAGTGAGGCGGCATTGGCCCAAAACCAAATTGAAAGCGAATACTTTTTTGTTAAGGCCAACCGTAAAATAGTGAAGGTGGTATTTGCTGATTTGTTATTTGTTGAGAGCTATGGCGAGTATGTAAAACTGTATACTACTGATGATGTGCTGCTTGCCCTGCAAACCACCAGCGTAATGGAGCAAAAGCTACCTGAAGCACATTTTGTGCGTATCCACCGCAGCCACATCATTAACCTGAACCATATCAATGAGGTAGATGGCAATCAGGTTACGCTGGGCAGGCACACATTAACTATTAGCAAAAGAATGCGCGATGCTTTTATGCAAAAGCTGCAGCAAAAAGGTATGGTTTAATCAGGTCTGGTAACCATTAACTGCATGCGTCAGGCGGTCGGCAATGCGCGTGCGCAGCTGCTGTGGGGCCATTACCTGTATGGCTTCGCCAAAGCCTAGTATCTCATGCTCCAGCTCAAAGTTAATCTGTACAAACAGCCGCACAACTATGCCGTTGCTGTTCTGTTCAACCAGCTCCTGGCTGTGGTGTATGGGCTTGGTAAGCACATACGGGGCGTTT
>CAZXTW010000372.1:0-6454 GCA_964643525.1 uncultured Roseivirgaceae bacterium | reverse complement strand
CCGAAAAAGCTTGGCCAGAGGGCCACTACCTGCTTTGCGGTTTCGTTCATGGTGGCCAGCGCCTCAGTATTTTCTACGCTGCTTTCTGCCTGCATGGCTTCAGCCTCAGCAATGTATTGCTGGGCCACAGCAGCACCGCCGGCCTGCCCATCGTTAGGGCCTGCCAGAAGTTTTTGGGCTTCAACATTTACCGGGTATTTGCGCCTGTCAAACGAGTAGCCGGGCAGGGCAACAGGCATGCGGGGCTCGTCAGTATAGAAGGTGGCCCAGTTGGGCTGTAGGCCTGCCGCCCATAGTTTACCGAGGCCTTCAAGCATAAAGGCCACATCATTCACTTCATCTTTGGGGTGGCGCACCATGTTTACCACATGGTGTTGTTTGGTGCGCGCTTTATTGGCCCTGACAAAGTTGCTGAGTATTTTGGCCGGCCCTACCTCTACAAATACAGCCGCAGGCTGTTGCAGCACTGTTTCAATGCCTTGCGCAAACTTCACGGTTTTGCGCATGTGGTTGGCCCAGTAACGCGGGTTGGCCAGCTCTTCATCAGTTGCTTTCTGGCCACTTACGTTTGAGAATAAAGGTATTTGCTGGGGGTGTATGGTTACGCTGGCTACATATTGCTCAAACTCATCCATGATGGCATCCATGAAGTGTGAATGGCCAGCAACATCTACAACAATGAGCTTGCATTTGTAGCCCTTGGCTTCCATTTCCTGCTGGAAGGCAGCCACAGCTGCTTCAGTACCTGATACAACGCACATTTCAGTGCTGTTTACTGCTGCCAGTGAAATCTCGGCGTGCCCTTCAAGGTGAGGCAACAGGGCCTGCTCATTGATAGAAATGCTCATCATAGCCCCACGGGGCAGTGTGAACATGACCTGGCCACGCTTGATAATCAGGAAGATGGCATCTTCCAGGGTAAACACACCGCTGAGACAGGCCGCCACGTATTGCCCAAGGCTATGGCCAATGACCATATCTGGCTTTATGCCCCAGTGCATCAACAGGCGGGCCAGTGCATACTCCATCACAAACAGGGTTGACTGGATGTATTCAGCATTGTTAATCAGCCCCTTGTTGGCCTCGGTAGTTGGGAAGATAACAGACTTTAAATCACGGCCTGCTACTTTTTGCGCAATGGCAAAGCACTCATCAACCTGTTGCTTAAAGTAAGGCTCATTGTTGTACAGGTCACGGTACATTTGTTCGTGCTGCCCCCCGGCGCCTGTACACATAAATACCACGGGTGGCTTGTGCTTGTCAGATACGGGCTGCAAACCAGCCGTATCGGCTGCAGCTTCGGCCAGGGCAGTTGCCACACTGGCATGGCTGTTGGCCACTACAGTTTTGCGGTAGGCAAAGGGCACGCGGCCGGTTTGTAAGGTATAAGCAGCATCTGCCATAGGCACCAGGCCCTGCTCTAAATGGTTGCCCAGTTGTTGCAGGTTGCGCTGTAAAGCAGCTTTTGTTTTGGCCGAAACGGTAAGCAGCTGGTAAGGCCTGCTTTTGGCGGGTGCTTCTGCCCTGGGGGCCTCTTCAACAATTACGTGGGCATTGGTACCCCCAATACCAAAGGCACTAACGCCGGCACGCAGGGGCTGCCCCTCTTGACCGGGCTGCTGCTGCCAGGGCTTTAGCTCAGTATTGACATAAAAGCGGCTGTTTTTGAAGTTTATTTCAGGGTTGGGTGCCTTAAAGTGCAGGGTGGGTACCAACTGCCTGTTTTGCAGGGCCAGTACCGCTTTAATGAAACCCGTAACGCCAGCGGCAGTATCAAGGTGGCCCACGTTTGATTTGGCCGAGCCCAATGCTATATTGGGCTGGGCCCCTTCAGCCTTACCAAAGGCGCGGTTCAGGGCTTCTACCTCAATGGGGTCGCCCAGCTTGGTGGCCGTGCCGTGGGCTTCAATGAGGCCAATGCTTTCTGGGGCAACCTTGGCCCACTTTTGGGCGCGCATAATCACTTCGGTTTGCCCGTCAACCGAAGGGGCGGTATAACCCACCTTGTCATTACCATCATTATTGATGGCGCTGCCTTTGATTACGGCCAGTATATTATCGCCATCTTTCTGGGCATTCTTTAGGGTTTTCAGTACCACGGCGGCGGCACCTTCACCCCCAACGGTGCCGGTGCTGCTGGCATCAAACGGGCGGCAGTGGCCGTCATTTGAGTGCACCATACCGTCCTGGTATATGTACCCTCTTTTATCTTTATTGGTAATGCTTACCCCACCGGCAATGGCTATGTTACAGTTGGTAAGCAACAGGCTTTGACAGGCCTCATGAATGGCAACCAATGAGGTTGAGCAGGCCGTATCAATGAATACAGCAGGGCCTTTCAGGTTAAGAAAGTAAGACAGCTTGGTAGCTATAAAACGCGAGTTGCTCAACTGCGTAGCGGCAAGGTCATTAACCATGCCGTTGTTGGTTAAGCGCGAGTAAATTTCCCAGTTAATGTTGCTTGCGGCACCAGCAAAGAGGCCTATTTTGTTTTTGGCTTCGTTGGGGTTAATGCCGGCATTTTCAAGGGCATGCCATACTACCTGATGGAACAGACGCATCTGAGGGTCAAGCAGGCGGGCCTCATTAGGGATATAATTAAAGAAGGCTGAGTCGAAATATTCTTTATCTTCTAAATAGGCGTGGGCTTTCACGTAGTTGGGGTGGTTTACCAGCTCGGGGGCCTCGCCGGCAGCCAGCACCTCTTCATCAGTAAAGAACTTAACAGATTCAACGCCGTTTTTCAGGTTTTGCCAGAAGGTGTCAACGTCTTTGGCACCCGGAAACCGGCCGGCCATGCCAATGACTGCTATTTCTAATCCTGTGTATTTATTCATTTTCTGCTTCATCGTGATACTTTATAGCCCATAGGTTGTATGGTATTCTGTATTGGTTGGTCGTTATTAATCATCTAAAAGGCCCAGCATGCCCAGTGTGTCTTCAGCTTCTGCCAGCGATTCATCAATTTGCTCAGCCATTGCTTCAACGCCCTGATCGCCATGCTCCAGGTATTCAGCCATTTGGGCAATGGTGGGCAGGCGGAACATATCGGCCACCGTTACTTCAGTACCAAAGTGTTCATTTACCTTGTGGTTAAGCTTAATGATGTTGATGCTGTGGCCACCTATTTCAAAGAAGTTGGTATGGATGCCAATCTGCTCTTTGGCCAGGGCCAGCACTGCTGCCCAGAGGTCAACCAGCTGGGCTTCGGTTTCATTGGTAGGCGGCACGTAAGCATGGTCAGTAGCCAGCTCAGGCTCAGGCAGTGCCTTTCTGTCCAGCTTGCCGCTGGGGTTCAGGGGTAATGCCTCCAGGCCAACAAAAGCGGCCGGAATCATGTATTCTGGCAGGGTTTCGGCCAGCTGCGCCTTCAGGGTTTTGGCATCCACTTCAGTTTCTGCCACGTAGTAGGCTGCCAGGTATTTTTCGCCGCCGCGTTCAAGCACCAGCACCCTGTTTTCAGTAATGCCTTCAATTTGGGCCAGCTGGCTTTCTACCTCGCCGGGCTCAATGCGGAAGCCTCTGATTTTTACCTGCTGGTCAATACGGCCAATGAATTCAATGTTGCCATCACTTAGCCAGCGGCACAGGTCGCCAGTGCGGTACAGCCTTTGCCCGGCCTTAAATGGGTGCGGCACAAACTTCTCGGCAGTCAGGGCTTCGTTGCCCAGGTAGCAGGCGGCAAGGCCGTCACCAGCAATGCACAACTCGCCATTGGCCCCCATGGGTACCAGTTCAAGGGCCTCATTCAACACGTAGATTTCTGTATTGGCCAGCGGCCCACCAATGGGCACTGTACCCAGGTGGTGGTTTAACTCATTAATGGGGTACCAGGTGGCAAACACGGTAGATTCAGTAGGGCCGTATACATGCAATAGCTTGTTTGGGCCCATCATATTAAGGGCCCGCTCAGCATGGCTCATAGATACACGCTCGCCCCCGAACATTAGCTTGCGGATGCCCTTGAGGTCATCAAGGTGGTACTCTACCAGCATGTTAAATAAGGCCGTAGTAATGAACATAACGTTTACCTGCTGCTGGGTAATGGTACGGCCCAGGGTGGCAATGTCACTTGCATCTTCAGAAGGTAAGTACACCAGCTCGGCCCCGTTGAGCAGGGCCCCATAAATATCAAACACTGAGCCATCAAAGGCGGTGTTTGACAACTGGATGATTCTGTCAGCAGGCTCAATACTGATGTAGTTGGTGCCCCTGACCACACGCGAAATGTTGTGGTGGCAAATAACGGTGCCCTTGGGCTTGCCTGTGCTGCCCGAGGTGTATATGATGTAGGCCGTGTCATGACCGTTGCTTTTGTCAGTAACACCCTCAGTGCTGTAACTGGCCAGCTGCCCCTGCAAGTCAGGCACATGTATGGCCTGGATGCCAGGCTGCTGGTAGGGGCTGTTCACAAACAAGATGGTGAGGCCGGCATCATCAATGATATTTTTAATACGATCTGCCGGGTAGTCAGGGTCAATGGGTACATAATGGGCCCCGGCTTTAAGTGCGCCAAAAGCACAGGCAATAAAGTGGGGGTTGCGCCCCAGCATAATACCTACCCTATCGCCCGGCTGCACCCCAAGCGTACCGGCCATATAGGCGGCCATTTGGTTTACCTGCGTGCCCAGCTGGGCATAAGTGGTTTTGGTACCATTATGATTAAGGGCCGGCCGCTGGCCATGCTTGCGTACCTGCGCCTCGAACAGGGCCACCAGCGATTGGTCTTTGCCGTAATCAGTTACTGTATCGTTAATAGTATGCAGCAACTGGTGGCGCTCAGGCTCAGGTATGAAGCGGCCTACCGTTAAAGGATCTTTGCTGCGGCCCAACAGGGCATGCAGCACCTGCTCAAAGAAGTAGCAGAAACGGTCCATATAGGCAGCGCTGTATTTGGCCTTGTTGTAGGTAGCGCTCAGCTTCAGTGCCCCGTTAAAGGTGCTTACGGTTACATCAATATCAGTATTGGTGTTTTCGTAAGCTTCTACCTGCAACTGCTCACTGGCCTGGCCCGGCTCCATGCTCAAATCATTGTACACATGAAAGTCTACATAGCTGAATATGGTATCGAACAGGCTATCGGCCGCGCCAGCTTTGCCAATGGCGTTCTGTATTTCAAAGTATGACAGCTGCTGGTGCTTTCTTATTTGCAGCATTTTTTGCACCACCTGGCCCACAAATTCATTGGCCGGCAGGGCTGCTGCTATAGGCATTTTAAACGGTACGGTATTGAGGAAGCAGCCCAACAGGCGGTCGCCATCTTCAACAGCAGGCCTGTTGTTGGTTACCAACCCTACCAGCAGCTCGGGGCTGTTGGTAAGCAGCTTCATGGCGTACAGGTATATGGCAAAGCACAGCTCGCGCAGGCCGGTGTTGTGCGCCTGGGCATAGGTATGCAGGCCCTGGTACAGGTCTGCACTGAAGGTGCGCTGGGCCACACCGTTGCCGGTGCCATAGGTTTGGCCGGTATAGAAATCGGTCAGCTCAAGCTTAGAAAAGTCGGCCAGCTCGTTTTGCCAAAAGTCAATTGACTGTTGGTTTTGTTTGGCGGCCAGCTCGCGCGTTACATAGTCCTGATAGGTAATTTGCAGCGGGGCGGGCTGGTACGCGGCATTTTGCTGTAAAGTATGGTAGGTATTGTACAGCTCAGTCATGAGCGAGGCTACACTCCAACCGTCAAGTATGGCATGGTGGAAGGTAAACAGCAGCAAATAGTTGCTTGCACTGGTTTGGTACAGCGCCATGCGCCATAGAGGGGCCTTTTCAGGCACAAAGGGCTGGGCCTTGTCATTAACCATGGCCTGAGCCACCTGCTGCTCTTGCATGGCCTTGGCCATACCCCGCAGGTCAGTGTAGTGAATGGTAACCGGTACCTGGCTATACACCAGGCTGAGCGGCTCTTCAAATTGGTTCAGGTTAAAGCCCGTGCGCAACATGGGGTGCTTTTGCACCAGTAACTCCATGGCCTGTTGCAACAGGTTGTGGTTATAGTCAGCAAACTGCACATTGTAGTTAAACTGGTCATGGTACAGCACCTCTGTGGTGTTCATCACCGTGTGGAACAACATGCCCTTTTCAATATCACTCATGGGGTAAACCTGGCTTACCCCGTTGTATTGCTGCTGCACATTTTGCAAAAGCTTATTGCCCAATTGGGCTACCTGCTGCTGGGTTTGTTCAAGCAGCTGTGCTGCATTGCTGTTGCCTGCCTGCCCTGCCAGCTGGGCCTGCCCGGTAATGGTGGGCTGCTCAAACAGGTCAATCAGTTCAAGCTTTATACCAAAGGTGGTGTTGATTTTAGATAACAGGCGAATGGCCTTGATCGAATCGCCCCCAACAGCAAAGAAGCTGCTTTGGGTGCTCACTTCGTTTTTATTGGCGTTTAATACCTGTGCCCAAATTTCGGCCAGCTGCCACTCACGCTCATTGGTAGGTGCGGTATAAGTCTGGCCTG
>CAZXTW010000371.1:0-6476 GCA_964643525.1 uncultured Roseivirgaceae bacterium | reverse complement strand
TTATGACTTTCGACAGGAGAAAGACTCTATACAGATTGCAAACACGCAGGAAAAACTGGTGTTAAGCCAAACCATTAGCAGGCAACGCACCAGCCAATATGTTGCCCTGGCGGGTATTGCAGTATTGGCTGTGTTTGTATTTGTGTTGTACCGCTACTACCGTACCAAACAAAAAGCCAACAGGCTGTTAAAGGCCAAACAGGATGAGATTGAGCACAAAAACAATGAGCTGGCTTTACTTGATAAAGCTAAGAGCCGCTTTTTTACTAATATATCGCACGAGCTGCGCACCCCGCTTACCCTCATTAGCAGCCCCCTTGATGTGATGGTTGCTGAGCATAAACACATGCCCCATGCCACCATGGCCCAATACCTGGGCCTGATGCAGCGCAATACCAGGCAGTTGCACGGGCTGATTGAAGACATACTTGACCTGAGTAAGCTGGAATCTGACAAGCTGGAGCTGCACCCTGCAACAGTGCAGGTAAAAGCACTGGCTGGCCGCCTGGAGGGCAACTTTCAATCTTTAGCAGAGCACCTGGGTGTAGGGTTGACGACTGAAGTGCCTGAAGCCCTGCATGCAGCAGCAGTAAGCATTGACGAGCCCAAAGTAGAGCGTGTAGCCAATAACCTGCTAAGCAATGCCCTGAAGCATACCCCTGGCGGTGGCAAAGTAGTGCTTAGCCTGAACAAAGCAGCAGGCAGCCTGGTGCTGTCAGTCACTGATACCGGTGCCGGCATACCTGACGCCGACCTGCCCAAAATATTTAACCGCTATTACCAGAGCCACCAGCCCGATACACCCTACCAGGGGGGCACAGGCGTAGGGCTGGCCCTGGCCAAAGAGCTGGCCCAGGTCATGGGCGGCACCCTTACCGTACAAAGCACACTGGGCAAAGGCAGCACTTTTACGCTTTCCTTGCCCTGGGTAGCTGCTGAATTACCAAAGGTTGAAGCCACGGCTGAAGCTGCTACAGTACCTGACGTTTCATTAGCCCACCTGAACCCAAAGGTGGCTGATAGTGAGAAAGAAGCACATGTATTGATTGTAGAAGACCACCCCGATATGCAGGCCTATGTGGCCCAACTGCTGGCTGCCCGTTACCACATACACAAAGCAGTAAATGGCAAACAGGCCCTGCGCATATTGCAAAAGCAGCCCATAGACCTTGTGGTGAGCGATGTAATGATGCCTGAAATGGATGGCTTTACGTTATTGCACAACATGAAGCAAACGCCGGCCTATGCCCAGCTGCCAGTAGTGATGCTTACCGCCCTGAGCGATGAACCCAACCGGCTAAAGGCGCTTACCATAGGGGTAGAAGATTACCTGCCCAAGCCCTTTTCGCCACCAGAGCTGCTGGCCAGGGTGCACAACCTGTTGCAGCATTATAAAGTAAGGCTGCAAACACAACGCGAGCTGGTACTTGAAACCGGGCCCGGCACAGCACAACACCCTGAAGAGGCGGCCGAACCCGCCGACTCGGAAAGCCTGAGCAGAGACAGGGCCTGGGCCAATGAGCTGGCCAGGGTGTTGCGGGCCAACCTTGAAACAGAGCATTTTTTAATTACAGACCTGCCCAGGCAATACGGCATGAGTGAGAGCACCTTTCTGCGAAAAGTAAAAGCCCTGACGGGGCTTACACCCAAAAAACTACAGCAGGAGGTGGCCCTGCAGGAAGCCCGCCGCCTGTTTGAAGCAGGGCAGCACAATGCCGTAAGTGCCGTGGCCTTTTCAGTGGGCATGAGTAACGTAACGCGTTTTGTACAACTGTACCAGGCCCGCTTTGGCAAACACCCAAAAACCTACTTTAACTAAACAGTATAAAACAACACATCCGCCTTAAAAGCTAAGGCGGGTGTGCAAGGTAAAATCACTCAATAGTTTGCGTAGTAGGTTTAAATTAGCAGTTACTGCTTAATAATACGGCCGCTCTGTACGGTATCACCAATTTGCACTTGATACACATATACACCGGCAGGCAGCTGGCTGCCATCATAAGTTATCTGGCCACGGCCATTGACCTGCCCGCCATCATACGGCTGCAGGGCCAGCCGGTTGCCCAGTAGGTCATACACCGTCAACTTGGCTGTACGAGCTTCACGTACATCAAAGGCCACAGTAAAGGCATCTGTAAATGGGTTGGGGTATACTGTAATGGCTTCAGGTAAACTGATGCCTGATGTGGCATCAGTTACAGGTTCAGCAACACTTGCCACAGTTCTGGCACCCGGTAATGGGCATGCCCCGGTAAAATAACTGGCATCAACAAATAACGTTACGTTAGACCCTGCACGGAAATGACTGCCCTGACCAATTTTTATATTGGTTGATGATGCCACGAACAAGCTGCTCTCATTGTAACAGTTTATGCTGTTCAACGTAACATTGGCGGCTTTCTGTATGCTTAACCCGCTGTAAGCTCCTACAATAACAGTACCCACAGTCAGGTTGCTGCCATCAATTGCATAGGGTGTGCCCCACTGACCGTCATCAATCGTGTAAGACGAAACGTTTTGCCCGTTTACACTGGTGCTGCAAATGAACAACCCCAACAGCAAGCACATCAATTTGCAATGCGCCTCGCTTTTTATATAGTTTAAACTTGATCTATTCATAATATATGATGTTCTGGGTTACTGGCACTGTTAATTGGTGCAGAAAAGATTTTCAGCATTGCCTACCTGGTTGCCATTGACATCAACACGCTTTATAGTTTGGGAAATGCTGCTGCCATTTTTCTTGAACGTTACTACGATATGCCGCCTCAGGTTTTTCTCAGCCTTTGGTTTGAAATTTGTTTGAACATCATTGGTGCTTAGATTGGCCTTGCGGTTGTGCTCATCAACCGCAGTAACCCATACCCTGGCTACCCTTTTTTCTTTGAGGCTTCTCAAATATTCAAGGTTTGGGTGTTTGTTGCCATCATACCCAGATGATACCAACACATGGCCAATGCCATGCCCATTGGGGCCAATCCCAATACCCACTACATCTACCAGTGAGTTATTGGCCCCGTGGTGTGAGGCTGTCATCACGCATAACTGGCCATTAGTGAGTGTTTGAATTTGTGATTTAATGCTTGCACCGGTAGAGTTGGCGCTGGTAACCGGTAGCGGGCTAATGCAAATGCTGCCAGCGTCACGCTTGCCTTTCAAGTCTAACTTACCAGGAAAATCACCGGCATTCAAATAGCTGAATAGCACCTTATTTGTAGCCCTCTCTGTTACAGTGATTAAGATTACAATCGACAACTGATTTTCGTCGTTTTTAGGCTTATTAACACTTGCTGTTGCTCCGTTAACTGCCAGGTAATGCGCATCAATAATCCAGGAAGATCCATTATAGAGGTTCAAAACCGTACCCGGTGTTGGTATCCTGATATCTGATGCCTTGATTTGGCTTTTAAGTTCGTTTAAAAACTCGCTATAAATGGCAGATGAAGGAGGCTTCACTGTTTCACCTCTGATACGTGCCTGGTTAAAAATGATTGCGTTTGGCGCAGTTTTGTCTAACAACCCGGGTTTGTTATTGGTGCCTACAAAGCCCCCCACATGGTCTTTATCATAATGTGTGGCAACAGCGTACTGAACCTTTGTTACACCTCTGTTTCTTAAATAAGTGCGTATGGTACTGGCTTCTTCTTTGTATCCGGCATCTATCAGCATATTTCTTGGAGCTAACGCGCCGGCTGCGGTATAAACTTCAATATAGGTAGCAGCACCCTGTTCTACATCCAGCTGGTGTATTCTCAGTTCCTGGCTAAACAGCCATGAATGTGCTGCCAGCAGTAAGCCCAACAGCAGGGGCATTCTGGTCATGAGTAATTTCTTCATGGTTTACCTCCTGATTGGCTTAATCTTCTTTTTGGGTCAGTTTTTGCTCCAGCTCAGCAATGCGCTGGTTTTGTGCGGCCAGGCGCTCATTTTGTGTGGCCAGCTGCTTGTTTTGCTCAATCAGGTACAGCGTCAGTTCTTCTACCTTTTGCAGCAGCACGGCATCCATCTCACCCAGGTTAATGCCCTCTTCCATCACCTCAGCTTCTGAAGGTACGCCGGGCAAATGCTTATTGGATTTTATATGGCTTTCTACACTTTCAAGGGTGGGCAGGGCATAGTCATCAGCAAATACATAATCAGGCCAGCTGCTGGTGCTCAGCACCTCTATTTCACTGGTGCGTATGCTGCCCTTAACATCTAACTTGCCTGCTATATAAGCCAGCCCGTCAGAGCCTCTGAGTGACATCAGTAGTTTGTCAGAGCCGTTTTCCCAGATAAAACCGTTTGAGCTGTGGCTGTTAGACCTGAACCTGATGGCATGGCTGCTAAACCCATAACCAGCCACGGCAGCACTGCCATCTAAAGCACGGCCATTGCCTGATTGGCCCATGTAAATGCCCCAGTGGGGGTTGTCGTGCGTCCACATATAAATGCCCCTGCCAGCACCACCGTTTTGGTACCCCTGTACCACAAGCTTGGCACCTCTATTGACGGTCAGGTTATCGTGGACAGTCATACTTTTATTTACCGTTACATTGCCGTTGCCTTCAATGCGCATCCGGTCGCCATTGGCCTGCCTGAAGTGCAACACCTTGCCGTTGGCCGCATTCACAAACGTGTGCCCGTCACTGCTTTGTAATAAGGCATAAGCATTGTTGGTAGCCTGTAAACTACTGTGTTGAAATGAAGCATAGGTGTTGCCGTTATGCCAGGGGCCCACATGCGTATTACCCGCAGTAACATGCTTGGTAAGCGATAATTTACCAGTACTGGTTAAGGTCATTTTGTCACTTCCGCTAAACCTGAAAACCATATTGCCGGCTCCTTTATGGTCAAGAAAACTGTTTGAGCCACCATGGCCTATCTTTATGTAGTTGCTGGTATTGTTTGAAAACTTGCCGTAACCCCTAACTTCAAGTTTTTCTGTTGGGCCGGTTAGCCCAACCCCAATTCTTTCCTTAACAATCAACCTGCCGTCGGGTACATCACTCCACGTATTGTTGCCATAGCCACCTACAACAACGCCACCGTTATAATACATCCACGCACCGTCACGGGCAAGCAGCCTGTACTTATCATTGTTGCCGCCGCTGTTGTCATCCCAGTCTTTTAAATACAAGCCATGTACATCCCTTACGTCGCCGTCGTCCATATACAGATTATTCTTTACAGTTAGGTTTTGATTAAGCGTCATACTGCCCTCAGTTTCAAAGGTGCCCTTAATCTTCATATTACCAGTATTGCTCAGGGCAGCAACAGGTGTCTGACCAAGAACACCCCAAACCCAGCCGCGGTTGGCATTGCTGCTCATATTCATTTTAATGGCATAGTCTTGTACAGGGCCATACTTATAGGCTGAGGTATTGCCCATATGAATTTTATAATGGTCGCTGTTCCAGAACCTGAAGCCTTTGCCATTGCCTGAAGCCAATGACACATGGTTGTTTGAAAGAAAGTTGCTATTTACTGTAAGGCTATTATTTACCCTTACATTACCATTGGTTTCTAAATACATTCTGGTTACGTTGCCCTGCTTAAAATTCAATACCCTGCCGCCAGATGAGTTCAAATGGGTGGTGCCATTATTGTCTTGCTTCAGCGCAATATTGCCGCTGTGGTTGCTCAGGGCCTTGTTGTAAAAATTGGCAGATGGATCGTTCGAATACAATGCCCCCATACGGGCATTACCACCATCAACAGCTCTTACAACATACAGGCAGCCGTGTGGGTCTAACGACATCATTTCGGTGCCAAAGCTGCCCTTGTTGGTGCCGTTGGCCCACCGCCACCGCAACCTGTTGTTGTCATGCTCTAACAAGCCTGCTGAATACTTACTTTGCAGGCGCAACACCGCCTTAACGTCAGTGTCATCTCTATTAATAATATAAGTATCGGCATTGGTGCCCGTTGAGCCGCCGTAGTTTTGTGCTAATGCCGTTTGCCAGCTTACAGCCAATAGTGTTGTCATTACCATTGTGGCCAGGAATAAATTTTTCATAACTGAGTTATTTTATTGTTGGTGTATATTCTTGACCCAAAGGTTTGGTTTACCGCCCCAAATCACTATGCAAAAACCGTCAACCCTTTACAGAAACCCCCAAAGTTTTACAGAAACCGTCAGGCACTTACAAAAACCTTCAAAACCTGCTTGTGCCGGGTTTTATTGGCAATTCATTGCGTTGGTTTTTTGAACAGACTCCCCCTCTAATGTTTTAAGTAAAGTGCCAGCAGCGGGCTATATTTGGTGCTATGAAACTACTGGCAACCTCCTTATTGGTAGTAATGGCAACTGTGGCCTTTGGCCAAAGCAAAACGGTGTGCATTACCGTTGATGACCTGCCCGCCGTAACCTATGGCGATACCACCCAACAAACCAAAACCTACATTACCAACCAGCTGGTGCAGTTCTTTGCGGCCAACCAAATGCCAGCTGTGGGTTTTGTGAACGAGGGTAAGCTGTAGAGTAATGGTACCCT
>CAZXTW010000370.1:0-6504 GCA_964643525.1 uncultured Roseivirgaceae bacterium | reverse complement strand
AACCCCATGCGCGATGTGCAGGGCATTACCGCCGCGCTGGCAGGAAAAATGGCCAAAGAGCTGCTGGCCCTCATGGGCAAATAATAAGGTGCCCGCTAAAATGAGGCGTTGCGCTGGCTAATTACAAACTGCTTGGGCGATACCTGGTACACATCTTTAAAAGCCTTAATAAAATGAGAGAGGTTTTCGTAGCCTACATCATAGGCCACTTCAGTTACACTTTTCTGCCCGCCTTCAAGCAGGTTATGGGCGCGTTGCAGCTTTTGCTTTTTTAACCATTGCTTAGGGGTGGTGCCATACATTTGCTTAAAATCACGCATAAACGAGGTCAGGCTGCGGCCGGTTAGCTGCGCATAGTCTTCTACCTTAAACGGCTTGTCATAATTGGCCTCCATAAACGTTTTGATATTGCGCTTGCGGGGTTTCATGGCATGGGCAGCCTGTAAAAAAGTGGCTTTGTGTGGCCCCATGGCCATTAAGTGTAACAACTCTTTCAGCTTAATGCGCATATACTGGCTGCTGCCCTTGCCCATGCTGTTTAAAATCTGTAGCAGCCCACTGGTATAAACCTGCAGCTCGGGCGTATACTCATAAACAGGCAAATAGCTCAGGGGCTCTGTATAATGGTGGTGGCCGTTCAGGGTGCCGCTTTTCAGCTCATCAATAAACTGCTGCATCAGCTCATCACTAAAAAAAAACAGCCAGCTTTCAAACAGTCCTTCATGGGCAATAATATCCTGTATCATATACAGGTCTTTGGGTACAAACACCAGCTGCCCCTCGTTTACGGTAACGGTAGTGCCGTCGTAAGAGGTCATCACCTTCTTGCCCTTCAGCACAATGGTCAGCACGTGGCACGCCACATAATAATCGTGTTGCAGGTTGGGCGTTTCAAGCTGTTTATACAGCAGGCAATTTTGCCCGTCGTGGTACAGGTGCTCAAAAGGGTGCTGCCCTGTAAAAAAGGCTTGCGGTACTACTTTAATCATAGGGTAATGGTTGCTACAGGCACAAAGCCTACCCCAAATTAAGCATAGCCGTATTGGTAAACTACCGCTAAGTGGTCAAAACTGTTGTTTTCTTGCCAATACCTTAGAAAATGGCTATCACTCTGGCGCAAAACTTAATAGGTTTAGTCAACCCCAACAACCATCGTTTCAGGTAAATTTTTTACCTTCAAAGTATGGTTGCATTTAGTTCAAGCCACAAAGTACAAAAGCAGTCTTCAGGCCCGGGCAAGGGGCAAACGCGGGCGGCAGCCCACCGCCGTGCCCAGGCGGGCAGTACCGTGGCCAGTGCACCGGCAGTGCGGCCTTATGGCTTACAAATGCAAGTGGCCCAGAGAGCTGCCCCCCACATACAACGCACCACTGATGAAATGGCCGAAACGTACCAGCTGCGCGCGGCCATGTTAAAGGCCATAGGCAACCAACTGTCACTAACCCCACCGGCCTTTAAGCGGCGGATTGAGTATTTAAAAAACCTACGCGCACAAGTGCCTGAAATGAGTAATGATGACATGAAGGCCAAGCTGCCCGATTTGATAGTGAGCTCAGGGCAGAGCAATGCCACCGTTAACAACAACAGAATACCCCTGACCCCTACCAGCACCCAACCCCCAACTGACTGGACTGACCCAGCCCTGTTTGTACAGCAAAGCCGTGACTACCAGCTGCACCTCATGTTGACCTACCTTGAAAGCTCTGATGAGTTTGCCGCAGTAAAAATTCGTGAAATGCTTGCGGCCATGAACACCAACGTGCGGCAGGTACAATGGTTTGCCTACAACACAGGTGGCTTCAGTGCGGCAGGCAGGTTGGCCGTGGCCGATCAGCAGGCCCCGCAGGCCGAGGTGCTGCTGGGCCCGCCTATGCTTACCATTATGGATCAGATACCCCGTGGGGGCAGTGCCCAGGCCATACAAATGCTGCCCACCCTTTACCATGAAGTGTACCACGTGTATGAAAGTTACCGTGAGGCGGGCCTGGGCAACGAACCCCAGCGCCCCAACCTTACCCAACAGGCCATGGAGGCCCTTGGCCAGCAGGCCTCCGTTGGCACTGATGCTACCCGTTATGCCGTAAGCATGGCCGCCACGGTTGAAAGTGAAGTTTTTGCAGAGCTATACGGCCATACGGCTGTGATTACCTCTAACCTCAAGTCACGCCCCATGTGGCTGCAAAACATTGGCACTGTAAGAGTTAACAGCAAAAGCGGCATTGAGGCCGACGTAGCCATGCGCCTGCAGCAAATGAAGTTAATTGTAGGCCCTGAAAAAAGCCGTGATATAAGCCTGCAGCTGCTTGAGCGGGCTAAAAATGAAGGCTTTTTACATGCTGATACCATTGCCATGTTTGAGCAAACCATTGAGCGCATACTGCCGGCAACGCCATAACGTACTTATGCGCTGTGCTTTTGGTCACTAGCTTGCAATACTATAAAATCACTATATTCATAGTTGTAAGTAACCAGTTAACCTAACAACATGAGTGCCAACACCGCGCCAGCCAAAACCAAAGCCAAGGCTGTAGCCCCTGTAGTACAGCGCAAAAGCCGGGCAGCGGCCCTGGGGGCCGCCACACCCATGGGCCAAACCCGCGCGGTGGCCTATGGCCTTCCGCCCATGGTGCAGGCCAGTGGCGGCGGTGAGGCTTCAGTGGGCGGTGCTACTGAGCAGCAGCTTACTGCCACCCAAAGTGGCGGTACCCCACTGCCTGAGGCTACCCAGCAGCGCATGGAGGCCGGCATTGGGGCTGATTTTAGTGGGGTGCGCGTGCACACCGGCCCAGAAGCCACCGCCATGAACCAACAAATGGGGGCCAATGCATTTACCTACCAAAACCACATTTACTTTAATGAAGGGCAGTATGCACCCGGTAACGACAGTGGCGACCGCCTCATTGCCCATGAGCTAACCCATACCGTGCAGCAGGGGGCGGCTGTACAAACCAGCCCACAACCAGCGGCCCAGGCCATACAACAAAGTGCTGCTCCTGGCTTACAGCTCAAAACAAAAGACGAGGTACTTGCGGGATTAGCTGTATTGCAGAAAAAGCTGGGCTCTGCCATGTATGAAGATACTATTCAGGGAAATATTGATCAGATTCTGTTAGAAAACGGACTGACCCCTGCCGAGGTACGCAAGTACGTCAAAGCACTTGGGGTTGAGATAGATGCCAAACTGCCAGGCCTGAACAAGCAAATTGATGCGCTTACCCTGCCTGACGAATTCATAGAAGTAAATAATCAATTGCTTGCACTGCTTAAGGAGAAGGAGGGTGAAGTAAAGGAGGCAATAAAGAAATTGCCTGCCAGCACCCCAAAACAAGAACAAGAGTTCTTGAACCGGCAGCTGGCGTACATCCGTAATTTGCATATAAAATACAGCGATAAGTTTTTCATTAAGGTAGAGGCCTACCCCAAAATTGTAGAGGCAAAAAAGGAAAAAAAGACGCCAGACTTTACCAAGGGTAATTTGTTTTCAGAGCTGAAGAAATTTCCGATACCTTACAGTACACAGAATGATGCAAACGTGCAAAGTTGGCTGGCCCAGGTAAAAGACCACCTTAAACCCGAGACACGTCTTGCCTACATTCGCTCACAGTACTACGCAAGCTTAAGTCTTTGGGAGCATGTGCTGTTTCCGCCCAAAGGAACCACCCCCCCGGCAGGCGGTACCGCTGCCAAGCCACCGCCCGCTGGCCCCGCAACCAAAGCGGCCGAAGATGCCACCGGCAGTAAAATGAGCGATGCCGCACGCACCATGGTGGCCAAAATGACAGATGCTGAAAAGAAGGCCTTTGAAGAATATATACGTCAGCAACAGGTAAAAGGCACCATGCCCAAAGATGCTGACAGCCTTGTGGCCAACTACAAATCGTTAAGCAAGTTAGAACTACAGGTGCTTGAACTAAACCAGCTGCTGAACATACGTGCCGACGGCGGTGGGGCAGGGGCTATTATGCTTGATATGGGCGACACCAAAAAGGCGGCTACCCTGCCCGGCAGCGCACCAGTCAATACCCACCTGGCCAGCCTTGCCAGCCAGGTACTATCAAAAATGCCTAAGGGTAAGGGCGGCAACAGCGCCTTTAAAGACCTGTTTGCCAAAATTGACCTGCTTAAAATAGAGATGCTGATGCTTAACAGCATGCTTATGGGTGCCGCCAAGCGCATACCCGCCATGAAAGGCGCCAACAAAGAGATGGAAAAACTCATCAAAGCCATGTTTGATGCCATTAGGGATAGCATGCTGGCCGACCTGGCCATCGACAGCCTCATTGCCCTAATACCAGTGGTGGGCGGGCCGGCGGCCATCATCAAGAAGGTAGAGAAAGTTAGCCGCCTTGTTGACACCATTCAGGACGTGATGAGCGTTGCCGATAAGCTGAAGGGGCTGGTAGCCATTATCGGTAGGGTAGGGCCTACACTAAAGAAAATTGAAGCCCTACAAGCGGCAGCCGATGATTTAGAGAAGGCCGAAGAGGCCGAAGAACAAATATTTTTACTTATTGATCGGTACAACCTGTATGAATATATGTACCTGCCCAAGCTGCCAGGGCAAAGCCCGGAAGAAGCCCAGGCCCAGGCCTTTAAGATGATTCACGATGTGCCCAAGGGGCTTACCGCTGTAGAGGGTATGTACACCCATTACCAAGGCTTGCCCAGCAAACCAAGCAATGAAGATAAAGCCATGCTGGCAGTGCAGGGCATTAAGGCCGGTATTTTGGGTGCCCCATTTGTTGCCGGGCTCAAAGGCCTCATATTTGATAAACTCAAGGGGGCCATTGCCTCTATGGGGGGTAGCTTACTGTCGAAGCTCAACCCTTTTGGGCGTAAAAAACGGAAAAGTAAAAGAGACCGAAATCAAGAAACAAAAGATAAAACCAAAAAGCTTAAGTCTCAAGATGTCCTGTACGACAAAGCCCTTGTAGAGAAGTTCATCAAAAACAACCATGTAAAAGACATGGAAAAGTTTTTACACAACCAGCACAACTCGTTGGGTGGTGGCATGTGGACCCTGCCATTTTTTAAGGCTGCCGCCCAAAGTAAATCGGTTGAACTAAGCAATAAGTACCGAGGGCACAACATACAAGTAACCCTAAAGCACCCCAAAGGCAAAAAAGCCTTTGCGTCCATGAAGCAGGTATCTATTGAAAAAACCGGTAAACCATGGCAAATTACTTTTAAAGCTCAGCTAAAAGGGGCAGATGCTACCGTTAAGCTGGCCCGCGATACGGCTAAGGTAAAAGACTTAACCTACCCTAACCTGAAAGCCAGCAGCGGGCTGCCCTACCCTACAAGTAATATGCAGGGCGAAGCCAAATACCATGAAGAAAAAAGAAAAAAGATCAACACCTGGGTAGAAGAGACCAACAGCAGGGCGTTTAAATGGGTCTTTGAACCAAAAAGTGACGGTACCCCTGACACGGGCAATGAAGCCAAAAAGCATATCAGGGTAAAAAAGGGAAATAGAACACCAGGCTTTATGGATGTACACCCCAAAGCCATTAAGGCACAGTTAATACCCGATGCACAAGAGCGCTTCTTGGGGCTTCATTTATCGGGCAAATTTCGCTCGCGAGCAAAGCCAGAAATGTTCATCAATAAGCTGCCCCCAGGGTTTACGGTAATCAAAAGCTTAAAAATCAAGAGAAAAACAGGGGCTGAGGCTGCAGGTGCTTCAGGCATAGACCTGATGTGGGAGCACGGCCAGCTGGCTCGTGATACCGGCCGCGCAACAGTTATTAGCGCAAGCAAACCCAAGGAAGCCAATTACACCACCGAGCCGGTTAATGTCGATAATATGCTGAAAAAAATGTTCGAGACAGACACTGCCGGTAATTTTGTAACCCCCAATGCGCTGAAGCCGGGCATCAAATCGCCCAAAAAATTAAATACAGTAACAAAATGGAAAGACCACATCAAGAAAAAGCCTGATTTGGCCAAACGGCCCGTAAGCCTAAGTACAAGAATAGGGTACACCATCAATAAAAAGCGTAAATCACTTAGTAATATTCATTTACCCAATATGCTTGGGCCCAGTGCAGACGACGATAAGGGCCATATTGTTGCGGCAAGGTTTAACGGTGCCGATAAGGAATTCAACTTAATACCCATGAAAAAGTCGCTAAACCGTAGTGAGGGCGAATGGAACGCTGCCGAGCGTAAAATGGCCAAACATTTCATAGGTTCTGCCACACCACCGGCTAGCTCTTTTATTGATGTTAACATGACTTTTACCTACGATAAAACTGATTACCGTCGGCCTTCTGAAATTGCACTAAAATGGAAGCCAAAGGGCAGCAGCAAAATATATAGCGAAGGCCCATTTGATAATAAACCTTAACTTTACATACCTGATTACTCGAAAGCCGTCTGTATTGAAAATGTTTTTTTAACCTTTTTGTTTTTTATGAAGCCAAGCAGCAATGCACCAGCCAAAACCAAAGCCAAGGCTGTAGCCCCTGTGGTACAGCGTAAAAGCCGGGCAGCGGCACTGGG
>CAZXTW010000369.1:0-6505 GCA_964643525.1 uncultured Roseivirgaceae bacterium | reverse complement strand
GATTTTGGTAGGTGATGAAACCATCTTGCAGCAGGGTATCATCA
Organism: uncultured Roseivirgaceae bacterium; assembly: GCA_964643525.1. Lineage (GTDB taxonomy): Bacteria > Bacteroidota > Bacteroidia > Cytophagales > Cyclobacteriaceae > CAZXTW01. Next base: position 6,461 of record CAZXTW010000369.1, on the reverse strand, counting down.
TTGGTGCCAAAGGAAGTGATAATGGTATCATCGTTGACGATGTAGTCGAGAAATTCCTCATTTTTCCAGGCAAGTGCAATGATTGATTTGGTTACCGCCCCAAAGGTTAAAAACTGGTTGGCCCCGCCAACCCCTAGGTTGGTAGAGGCGTTGGCTTTGAGCACCTCTTCAAATGGCGCTTTATCTCTAATACGATCAAATAGTTTAACTAAGTTTTCATCAAACTCGCCTAAATTTTCATCAACATGGTCTGACTCTGCGAAGGGGGCACGCTGAAATTGCGGGTTGCCCAATGGTGAGTTGTATTGCCCGTAATAATCGGCCAGGGCCTGAGTGGCTAATTGTTCGTTACGTGGCTTAGGTGGTATTTTGATCACCATTACGTCTGTGGTAGGGTACCAGCCGTTTACGGTATTGTTGGCATCAAAGGGGTTGTAAACGCCACCTACTGCTTCTCTTTTTAGCCTGATGTTCTTTAGATCATCCTTATCAAAAGTAATGTCAATCAGGTAAGCGTTTAACCGCATCCAGTCAAGCGAGTCTCGTCCGCTCGGTATAAGATTTTTAAACCCTTCCTTTTGCAGAATATTTATCGCTTTCTGGTCTCTTTTAGGTACTTGCCAAACCTTACCTTTTTCATCCTTAATTAGCTGGGTTACTATTTCGTCTTTAAAGTTGTCATTTTCCCAGCAACGGGCAATGGTTTGCAGGTAGGCATGCCTGAAGTTCATGAGTGCCGAGGGGATACTCATTGAGAATGGCTGTGTTTCGGTCATGATTATTTTGGTTTATGGTTAAAGAAATAATGGCTTTTGGTTAATGGTTTGCTCTGTAAGCGGCTTTTTACGCCACCCCATTTGGTGGGGCAACTGGTATAGCCTGGGGTTGCCAAGCTCGGGCCAAATATGGCACAGGCCGGGTACCATTACTTTTACTGTGTGTAAGGGCAATGGGGGCCTGCTGAGGTTGGCTACCAGCACATCAAAACCGAGCTGCCGGGCCTTATCAATGCAGTAGGCTACATCAGCTTTCAGGTCGGTTTGGGCAGGCTCAGGGTATTGGTTGGTAGGCACCAGGCTGTTGCCACTGGGCAGCACAAAGGGGTACTGGCTGGCGGTGTAGTTGCCATGGCTTTTTGCCCCATTACCATTGCTGTTTTCTTGAACGGCCAGCAGTTGGCACAGCTCTGTGAGGGCCCGCTGGCAGGCAAGGAGTCCGTTGGTATGTGCACCAAAACCAAACAACAGGTTACCGGTTGCTTTGTTGCGTGCTATGGCTGCTGCTACCGGTATGTTAAAATCATGCGTAAGGTCTAATACCCAGTATTGCCAATGGGCAGCCAGCACAGCATTGATTTGTTTTAGAGCTTCTACTGGCAGCTGTGTTAAGTCAAAGGCGGGCCTGCTTATTTTGTTGTACCACCAAATGGCCACCGCGTCGCGCTCAACCAGCTCTAAAAAGCCCTGAAAAACAGCTTCCGTCAAAGTACTGCCGGCGGCACAGCCGTTAGAGTTAAAACGGATGTAGGCCTCATCAGCAAAAGGGGTATTGCTAAAACAGGCAGATACAGGCACCCAGGTTTTGGTTTGGGTACTTATTGAGGTTACGGCATGCCAATGCAGCGGGGCATCTGGCTGCCAGGGCAACAAGGGCTGCTCACCAACGCTTACCATGCTGCCCTGCTGGTATTGGCGCTGGCTGTATGGCCTTAGTTGCGCCGGCGTGTATACACGGGTATTTGCTTTGGCACTGAGCTGGCTGGCTACGGCATAGGTATGTGGCTCGTTACCGGTGTATTGTGCGCTGTAGCGCTCAATGGCTTCTGCCACGGCGCTGGTTTGCGATTGCTGTTGGCTTACCCCCTTGCCCAGGGCGTGTTGGGTAAACACCGGTGTTGTATGGGCAAAGGCCGAGCGTGGTACTTTGTTGATAGCAGCTGCATAGGTATTGATGCCATTGGTATGGCTGGTTAATGCCCGCAGGCCATGTACTATGCCCGTGAGTGGGCTCAGGTAGGACTGTATGTTTTTGAGTACTTGCGCTGGGGGCAGGGTGCGGTAGCCACCATCGTGCAAAGGTGTTTTGGGGCTGGCAGGCAGTTGCAGCAGGGTAAAAGGGCTTGTAGCCCCTGGTTGGGAGTCGCCATGCACGCCGCACTGTGGGTGCCGGGTTATTGGGTGGTGCTGTATATGGCCGGTAGCATTGTTCAGGGTACTGATTTGAAGGGGCCGGTCAGTGCCTGCCTGTTGTTTTACCAGTTGTATGATGTGGCTACGGTACTTTTGCCATGCTTCAGGGCTGTAATGTAGCGGGGCGCTAACAGCCCTGTTTGTATGCTGGCCTGCCCACTGGCTGTGGGGCATGTTTTGGGTAACACTTTGGATAAAACAGCTGTAACAGAAGTGGCTGGGGTGCTGTTGTTGCACCTGCTTTGGGTGTATGCAGGGGCCAATGCCTATGTTTTGGCCAGTAGGTTTTAATATAAGCAGGGTGTTGCCCTGCTGTAGTTGTGTGTCAATGATGCCCTCTAACCGGGGGTCAGTATAGTCGTCAATTACCAGGCAGGTAACGGCGGGGGCTTCTTGAGCAATGGCCTCAATGAGCTGCTGCAACGGCCCATTGCAGGGCAACGCAGTGAGGCCAATGGCGTGGGCCTGGTGCCATTGCGCCGGGGTAGCTCTACTGATGGCTGCCGGGGCTAGGTATTGATTGTTATTGGGTTTAGTTACCAGCAGGCCTGCGTTTTGTAGTTTGGTAACCAGGTGTACATGGTACAGGTCATTGTTAAAGCTATTGGCTGGCTGGCTGGTGGTTAAAAAGGCTTGCACTTCGGCCACCAGGTGCTGCGGCCACAGCAAAGCGTCATCTTCAGCCAAAAAAAGCAGGTCGCCGTTGTTCAGGGCATAGTGTGCAAAGCGGCTGTTCCAGTACAGGGGCCTGCCAAACAGCTGCATGGGCTGTTGCACGCTGTGGCGGGGCGGGCCAAAGCTTAGCTGCCCAATGGTATACGGGCTTTCTTGGTTGTGCCTGGCTTTAAACAGGTTTTCTGCCGCCAGCCTGGCGGGGGTATTGCTAAGCAGGTAATGGTAGTTTTTGTATACAGTAATGGCCGGGTGCAGTACTTGAACAGCCTGCAAACTGTTAAAGCCAGACTGAAATTGAACATGGCGCACTGCTGTGCTGTTGAGTGCTGCCTCTTTAAAGTCAACGGCGGGGTGGCAAAAGTCAAACAGCAGGTGCGCTTTGTGCTGGTGGGCTTGCAGTTTTTGCGCCAGGTTAATGAGTAGCTGGTTGGCCTGCTGCTGTTGCAGGTAGTATGAAACCCCCTCCATAATAATGAGCAACGGCTTTTGTTTGTGTTGAGTGTAGCTGTTAAGCCAGTTGGCCGCTACAATATCATGGCAAACGGCAGTTTCGGTACCGGGCGGTTCATCCATTACAGCTTGCCTGGTGGCTAAAGCGGGGGCCAGGTCTATATTCACCCATCGGAAGCCGGCCGCTTTGATGAGGTGCTGCAGGCGGTAGTTGCGTGAGCACATGCCGCAGCCCATATTGAGTACAATGCCATCCTTTGCCTGGTGCATAAATGCACTGGTGGCTGCATCAAAGGCCTTGGTACGGCCCACAACTTCATTAATAAAGGCAGCATCTGCCGGGTCAACACTGTTTGGGTATGCCTGCCGGTTGTACAGGGCTACGGCCTGCGGGTCATTAAATTGCAGCTCGGGGTAGTGCAGGGTGGCCAGGGCCCGTGCTTCGGCAGTGTAAAACATGGTGTAAGAGGCCGTTGGCAGTTGCCCATACGGGGGCTTTCCTGGTTGGCCAGCTGGCCTGCCTGGTGGTACAGGTGTAGGTACTATGTGTTGCATGGCTTATTTCATAGCGCTGGTAAAAGCAGCTTTTAGCAGTAGTAGTTGTTTCTGGTAGAAGTACTCTTTGTTTTGGTCACAAATGGCCAGGCATTTGTTTACCCTGGCCAGTGCCTGTTGCTGCTGGCCGTTGTCAAACTCATACTGGGCAGGCAATGAGGCCCAGTAAGGCAGGCCCAGCTTACAGCCAATGCTTTCCAGCTGGGCTATCATTTGGTCAATAGGGGCTACATCATCTTTTGCCCACTGGTCCAGGGCCACGGCATAGGCACTGAATGCACCCAGGCCGTATTCATCAATTAAGGCCAGCAGCTCGGCCAGTAAGGTCCTGGCCGCCGGCTTGTCCTGATCAAACTGGTAAATGGCCCCTCTAAACATGAGGGCAATGCACAGGGTGGGCATGTGGTTTAACCTTCTGGCCCGCTCAATGGCCCAATCGGCCTGCTCGCGGCCGTCGGCCTGGCGGCCAGCCAGCCACATGGCCTGCCCCAGCGAGGCGGCGGCATAGGCCAGGTTGTCAAACCCAATAATCAGGTTCATGGTAGCGGTAGCACTGGCACGGCCCTGGTTTACCAGGTTTTCAAGCATGGTCACGGCCGGTGTAAACTCACCATCAGTAAACAGGCGAATGCCCTCCAGGGTACGTGCTGATGTTTTCAGGGCCTGATCGTCAGTATTTGCTGCCAGTTGTAGCAGCTTGCTGGTAAGCTGCCTTACCCTGGCCCTTTCACTTGAGGTATGGTAAAAGATAAACAACACCCAGTAGGAGGCAATCAGATCGGGCGTGGCAGCAGCCCCCTCGCCCACCTGCTGCAAAAGGGCAAAGGCTTTTTCAACACTTTTCTGGGGCTGCCGGGCAGACCAGCCGTACTTGGTCATGAGGGCATTGGTTTGTATACAGTAAATATTGAGGGCTTCTACCAGGGCTTCATTGGTATACTGGCCACCGGGTTGCATGGGGGCCCGTTCTAACCACTGAATAACCTGGCCTGAAATACCTATTACCTCATCATTCACTGACTTTTCAAGGGCCTGCTGGGCAGCGGTAATACCCAATTGGCGAGCCTTGTTGTAATTGGTTGCTTTGCCGTAATGTTGGGCCAGTGTAAAGGGGTACTGGCTGGCTGTATCAGGAAAGTGCTGCTCAATGGCAGTGGCAATGTTTTGGTGCAGGGTAATGCGGCGGGTGCCGGTTATGCTGTTGTAGGCCGCGTCAGTAATGAGGGCATGCCTAAACAGGTAGCTTTGGTGGTTGGCTTCAGTTTGAACCAATACCAGGCCTGCCTCAATCAATATTTGCAGGTGCTGCTGCAATAGGGCAGGTTCTTGCCCGGTGGTGTGCAGTAAAAGGGCGTAGTCAAATTCGCGGCCAATGGCAGCAGCCACCTGGGCAGTGGTTTTGGCCCCGCCAAGCCTATCTAGCCTGGCGTTAAGCAAGTCTTGCAGGGTAATGGGTACGGCCTGTTGTGCAATATCAGTCTGCAAGGTGTAAGTACCCTCGTTCAGGGTCAGGTACTCTTCTTCATGCAGCATGGTGGTTAGCTCTTCAATAAACAGCGGGATGCCGTCAGTCCGGTCAATAATGTACTGCACAGCAGCCTCGGCCACAGGCCTGTTGTTCAGCACCGTCTGTATAATTTGCTGCGTAGCCAACTGGGGCAAAGGCTGTAGCTCAATTACTGGTGGCTCGGTAGCAATTGCTATTGGTTGGTCTGTGGGGCGGGTGGTGCACAACAACATCAGCGGCACGGGCTGTTCTGTTGCACTGGTTTGCTCAAGTAAAAAGCTAATGAACTCAAGCGTTGTGGGGTCAGCCCAGTGCAGGTCTTCTACCACCAGCAAGGTGGGGGTTTGCGCAGCAATTGCGGTAAGGCTGTTGTGCAGGGTGTTGAATAGTATTTTTTTCTGTTCCTGTGCCCCTTTTTGGCTTACTGTGCCTGGCAGGCCGTTAAAAGGTAATGACAGCCACGAGCATAGCAGGGGCAGGCCCTCTGCAACATCGCCCTTTTCTTGTATAATGGCCGCTTCAAGGCAGGCCACTTTTTGGGCAGGCTGCTCCAGGGCTGTAAGGCCCCAGTGTTTGCCCAGCATGGCCAGTATGGGTTGCAGGGCCAGGTTTTGGTGCTCGGGCAGGCAGCGGCATTCTTTTATGGTATGCCCCTCACTAAGCACCTCCTTTTTCAGCTCATAGGTAAGCCTTGATTTGCCAATGCCAGCCTGACCTTTTAGTAACAGGGCCTGTACCTTACCACTTTGAGCCGACTGCCACGCGGCCTGTAGCTGCTGTATTTCAGCCTGGCGCCCCATCATGGCCCTGCCTGCACTGGCCAGCCGAGGGTTGCCCATGCCTTCATGAGCTGCCTGGTGCTGGCCCTGTAGCTGCCAGGTGGGTATGGGCAGCCGCTCGCCAGCTACCAGCTCTTGCCCGGCAGGTACAAAAGCAAAGTAAGGGCTTAACAGGCGCTGGGTGGCCCCGCTTACCAGCACCTGCATGGGGGCCGTGCGGTATAGCAGGTCAAAAGCAGCGTTGGGCACACTGCCATCTGGTGTTTGGCCAGGAAAAACCAGCACCGTACCCGCATGGATGGCTAC
>CAZXTW010000368.1:0-6514 GCA_964643525.1 uncultured Roseivirgaceae bacterium | reverse complement strand
TGGCTGCCGTGCGGGGCCAACCCCTTGAATCAATTGTTTGGGGCACCACCAGCTCACTCCACATCGTGGCCTCGCCACCCAGCACATTTTTGCTGGCCTTCTCACTAAGGCCCAGGCTGGCCGGCAAGGGGTCAGTCTGGTAATGGTGGCTGGCGCGCCGCATCAGGTCAATATAATAACCATTGCTTAGCAGGCATTGGTAGCCAGCATTGGCTGCCTTTTTGAGTGATTCTACCCCACGCCATGAGTGCACTACGGCATCTTTGGGCAGATCGTCAGTCAAAATCTCATCCCAGCCCATCATTTGCTTACCCAGGGCCTTCAACTGCTTTTGAATGCGAATATTAAAATGGTTTTGCAGGGCATGGTTATCAGCCAGGTTGTGCTTTTTCATAAAAGCCTGTATGCTGGCGTTGGCATCCCAGTGCCTGCCCTCGTTCTCATCGCCCCCAATATGAAAATACGTATCAGGAAATAGCGCTGCCATCTCAGCAAACAGCTTGTCCAGCATTGCATAAGTAGCGTCAATCGTGGGGTTCAGGGTAGGGTCATAAATGCCAGAGCGGTTTTGCAGGTGGTAAGGGCCAGGCGCGCTGGCCAGCTCAGGAAACACCGTTAAAAAAGCCGAGGCATGGCCTGGCACATCAAACTCTGGCACCACCCTGATGCCCCTGTTGGCGGCATACTGTACAAGCTCCTTTACCTGCACCTGCGTATAATACTGCCCGCCAGAGGCTACCTCGTGCAGCTTGGGGAATACCTTACTCTCTACCCTAAAGCCGTGGTCATCTACCAAATGCAGGTGCAGCACATTCATCTTCACGGCAGCCAGGCCATCAATGGTACGCTTAATCACCTCCACAGGCTGGAAGTGCCTCGATACATCAACCATTAACCCCCGCCACGGAAAGCGCGGTGCATCCTCCACCACCAGGCCGGGCAGGTAATACTGCCCCTGCTCAGCATACAACAACTGCAGCAGCGTTTCAAGGCCGCGCATAGCCCCAAAATCAGTATTGGCAGTAAGCGTAATCTGCTGGGCGGTAATGGCTAGCGTATATGATTCATCCATGCCCAGCTGTAGCTTGCCTTTGCGCTTTACGGCAATGCGCAGGGCCGTATTGGCTGTGGCTGCCCCTACCTGGGCCTGCTTAAAAAACAGGCCCGTTTGCCAGTCAAGCCGGCGCAAAAAGCGCGTGGCATAGGCCTGCAGGGCCGGGCCATTGTAGTCTGCCAGGCCAACGCTAAACTGTTGGGTTAACTCAAACCGCTCATTGGTAGCCTGCCAGCTTTTGGGCACAGGCATCCAGTGGTAGCCACTAGTCTGGCCCTGTGCAGTGGGCACCCCCACCACACAACAGGCCACCAGGGCAATGCACCACAACAGGCTTTGCTTATAATTTATCATACTTCTGGTCATAGGGTTAGGGCATATACCGCTTAAACGCCTCAATGGCTTCATACTCTGCCAGGCCAAGCTGGTCATACACCTGGGCGGTGTGGCGGTTGCGCTGCTCTGAGCGCTGCCAAAACTCACGCGGGTCATTCCCAGGGAAAACGGCCGTATCCTTCTGGCTCTGGTGCTTAAAAATGGCCTTGCGCTTAGTCAGCAGCTCGTCAGGGCTTAGCGGTATGGCCATATCAATATCTTCAATGGCCCACTCTTGCCAGGCCCCCCGGTACAACCACACCCAGCAGTGCTGCATCCAGGGCTGGTGCTTCAGGCGCTCCAGCGCACGGAAAACCACCTCCAGGCACACGCGGTGCGTGCCATGTGGGTCTGAAAGGTCGCCCGCCGCATAAATCTGGTGTGGCTGCACCTCATTCAGCAGGTCCATCGTAATCTGTATATCCTGCTCGCCAATCGGCTGCTTCTTCACCAGCCCTGTTTCATAAAAAGGCAGGTCAAGAAAATGCGCCTGGCTATCGGGCACGCCTACATAGCGGCAACCGGCCCGCGCCTCACTGCGCCGAATCAGCCCCTTAATCTTCAGCACCTCGGCAGAGTCAACCTTGCCAGATAGCTTTTGCTGCAGGCTTGTGCTCACCTCCTGGTACAGTTGGGTACCCTTATCAGTACTAAAGCCAAAAGCCTGGCCCAGCTCTTGTACAAAATCAGCATAGCGCACCACATCATCATCAAACACTGCAATATTACCGCTGGTCTGGTAGGCCACATGCACCTCGTGCCCCTGGTTAACCAGGCGGCTAAACGTGCCACCCATTGAAATCACATCGTCATCAGGGTGTGGGCTAAACAGCACCACCCGCTTGGTGGCTGGCTCGGCCCGTTCGGGGCGGTTGGTATCGTCAGCGTTAGGCTTGCCGCCAGGCCAGCCCGTAATGGTGCGCTGCAGCTCCTTAAAAATCTGTATATTAATATCATACGCCGGGCCGTGGGCCGTCAGCAGGTCATTCATCCCGTGGTCAGCATAATCGCGGTCGGTCAGCTTCAAAATAGGCTTCTTCAGGTACTGGCTCAGCCAAATCACCGCCTTCTTGGCCAGGGGGGCATCCCAGGTGCACTCACCGGCCAGCCAGGGCGTCTTTACCCGGGTCAGCTCGGCGGCGGCGGCCTGGTCAACCACAAACGTCACATTGGGGTGCTGCTGTAAAAACGTGGCGGGTATCGTATCGCTCTGCGGCCCCTCTGCGGCACGTTGCACAATGCTGGCTTTGCCCTCGCCCCAGGCCAGCAGCACAATGCGGCGGGCCTTCATAATGGTGCCCACGCCCATGGTAATGGCCCGGCGGGGCACATGCTCTTCACCAAAAAAATCGCTGGCTGCATCTTTACGCGTTACATGGTCAAGCGTAATCAGGCGCGTGCTGCTGCTTAGGGTTGAGCCCGGCTCGTTAAACCCAATATGCCCCGTACGGCCAATACCCAGAATTTGCAGGTCAAGGCCACCGTCGGCCTCAATCCGGGCCTCATAATCTTTGCAATACTGGGCCACCAGCTCGCGCGGCAGGGTGCCATCGGGTACGTGCACATGCTCTTTCAGAATATCAATATGATCAAACAAATGCTCGTTCATAAAGCGCACATAACTCTGTAATTCGTGCGGCTCCATCGGAAAATACTCGTCCAGGTTATAAGTAATCACATTCCTGAAGCTCAGGCCCTCCTGCTGGTGCATTTGCACCAGGCGGTTGTACAGGCCCACCGGGCTTGAGCCCGTGGCTAGCCCCAGTACGCAGGGCTCGCCTTTGGCCTGGGTGCTGCGTATCAGCTCGGCAATCTCATCAGCAATGCGCTGCACTGCCCATTCAGCCGTTTCTGCAATCTCTACAGGTACCTTCTCAAATTTACTGCCTTCATGCGTGGCCCGTGGCGCCACAGGCGGCTGCTTCTGTTCAAGGGTATGGTTCATGGTTTTTATCTGTCTGTCGCTAATCATTTAACATGACTTAAATAGTTGAAAACACCCCTTATCCCGATACATCGGGCAGTTCTTACCTATCTGCTCCCCCTTTGAAGGGGGATTGAAGGGGGATGTCTCTCCAACATAGGTTTCACTATTGATTAAATATCTGCCCAGGCTAGTCAAAACTGTAAGCCTGTTGGGTATGGCTTTGCACCAGCACGGCAGCCCCCAGCAGGGCCAGGTTATTATTTTGGTGCCTTGTGGTGGTTAGCAACACCTTACCTTGCAGGTTGGGCAGCACCTGGCTGTTAAAAGCCTGCCTGGCAGCAGCCAGCAGGGGGGCACCTATATTGGCCAGCCCCCCGGCCAGCACAATACATTCCGGGGCCAGTAAGGCAGCCGCATTGGCCAGCCCAGTGCCCAGGTACTGCCCCGTAAGCCTGATTGTTTCAATGGCGTGTGGGTCATTCCTTTCAGCCAGCTGTACCAGATCCAGCGGTGTTACCGGGCGGTGGGCATCGCTCAGCATGCGGTAAGTAGTAGCCATGCCTCTAATAGAAACATAGGCCTCCAGGCAGCCCTGCTGGCCGCAACTGCACTGCCGCCCGCCGGGTATAATCGTGGTATGGCCCAGCTCACCGGCCAGGTCGTTCAGGCCGTGCAGCAACTGCCCGTTGCTTACAATACCTGCCCCTATGCCTGTGCCCAGCGTCACTACCAGCAGGTGAGCATACTGCTGCCCGTAACCATAGTGCAGCTCGCCCAGGGCGGCCAGGTTGGCATCATTCGTGAGGCACACTGGCACCTGCCAGTGGCTTTCTAACAGGGTGGTAATGGCCATGGGTGCGGCCAGGCCCAGGTTGGCAGGGGCCTCTATTTGCCCGGTGGCATAATTACCCGTGGGGGCACCTATGCCTATGCCCAGCAGCTCGTTGCCCGCCGCAGGCCCGTGCTGGGCCATCAGGTGGGCAATGGCGGCATTCAGCGCGCCAACAAACGCAACTTCATTGCCTGCCGCAGCCGAGTCAAGCTGGCTGCGCTGGGCCACCTGGCCCTGGTCAGTCACCAACCCCAGCTTGGTGCTGGTACCGCCAATATCAATGCCTATGTAATACCCCATTCAGCCCTTAATTCACATCCCACCAAACGGGGGTAGTCATCTCATTGGCGCCGCCCTGGCGGGTAATGGCTGCCTCTACATTGCCGGCGTTTGAGGCCTGCTCTGAGGTAGAGTATTGCAGGCGGCGCGGCACCCGGCCGTTATTGGGTGGGGTTACAAAATACAGGTTATCGTCACTAACCACCGCTACAATATCAGTGCGGCGCACCAGCGCCCATGCCTCGTAGCCGTTGGTCAGGTTGGCCACCCAGCGCTGCTCCCACACCTGGCGCAGCTGGTCTGGCGTGGCACCGCTTAGTGTGGCTGCCGCCTCATTGGCCAAATACGTATCAATGGCCGCCTGCGGCACGCCCCAGAAATTCATACTGGCCATAATGCCGTTTTGGTACAGGGCATTGGCGTTGCCGCTAAAGCCCAGCAGGGCCGCCTCTGCCTGCAAAAAATAACTCTCTGCTGCCGTAAGCAGCTGCACGCTCAACTGCCCGGTCAGGTCAGTGCCAGAAACACCCACAATCTTCACTGAGGGTATGGCCAGGTTATCTAATGGCACGGGGGCTCTTGACACCACCGAGGCACCATTATACCCACCCATGGGGCCGGGGTCGGCCATCTCAAACAGGCGTGGGTCATTGGTTTGCTGCAGGCGGTTGGCAAAACGATCGGCCAGCACCCACTTACCACCAGCCCCAAACGAGTGCCACACATCTTCAAAGCCGCCATCTAAAAACGACAGCTCAAGCGCTGTGCGCGAGCGCTGTACCAGCGCCTCATTGCTCTCATCAATCAGTGGGTTATTCAGGCAATCAGTAATCACACCGTCTACAAAACCCTGCTCACCAGCAGCCAGAAAAGCATCACGAGCTCTAATAGCCATGCGCAGGCGCAGCGTATTGGCAAAGGCCCGCCAGCTTTGGGGGTTGCCGCCATACACATAATCGCCATTGCTGCCGGCAATCGTAGCTGTGGCTCCGTTCAGCACATCCATCTGTTCGGTCAGGCTTTCAATAATACCCCGGTAAATGGCCTGTTGGGGGTCATACGCAGTCAGCGGATTCTCCAGCCGCAGCTCACTGCCAATCACATCACTGTACGGTATATCACCATACATATCCGTCATCTTCTGGTAAAACCACGACATCATAATTCTGGTTACGGCCGCCCCTTCAGCATCACCCCTGTCAAGGTAAGCCCCCAACAGGTTACGCAGGTTGCCAGACACACGCTGGTACGAGGCATCAAAAATGCCGTCCGTCCACGATTGGTTATTTGAGTAGCCGTTAATCTCACCAAAAAAATCGCCAGCAGCACCGTAGCTAAACTGGTTGGCAAAATGGCTGGTATAAATCAGGTTGCCGCGCCACGCCACAAAGCGCGGCTCAGTAAACTCAAAATACTGTACCCCGGCCATAAAGCCGTCAATAGTACCCACCTGTGGGTTTACCGGGTCGGTATTCAACTCTTCAAACTGGTCAGTGCAGGCTGTCATCAACACATGCAGCAGCGGCAGCAGCACAACCAACAGGGCTTTATTATTAATACTTTTCATCACGGTATGCATAGGGTTTTTAATCTTGACTAAAAGGTTACGTTTAAGCGGAATCCGTTAGAAAACGACGGCGGAATGCTGTTGTACTCTACCCCCTGAAAGCCCGTATTAAAGCCCGTTTCGGGGTCAAAATTCTTATTATCGCTATACAAAATCGCCAGGTTACGGCCCACATAGCTCAGCGTCAGGTTGCGCAGGCCCAGCTTATCCAGCACACTTTTCGGGAAGCTATAGCCCAGCGTTACCTCGCGCAGCTTTAAAAAGGTGGCAGAATACACCCAGTTCTCACTAATCTGCCCCATGCGTGCCCAATAGCTCTGTGGGTCTACGCCCCGCTCGGCTACTTCAGGGTTCAGCGTTTCACCTTCAGCCAGTGCAAAGCGGCTGTCTACCGGCAGGCCCTGCCCGCCAAAAAAGAAATCGCGGCCCTCTAACGTCTCTACCGCATTGCCACTGGTGTGGCGGCCTATCTCAGAAAAC
>CAZXTW010000367.1:0-6514 GCA_964643525.1 uncultured Roseivirgaceae bacterium | reverse complement strand
CTCCGGCCAGCGGCAGCCCACAGCTGGTGGCTGAAGAGCTGCGCCTGGCCGCCAGCAACCCCCACCTCAGCCATGAGCAGGCCTGCCAACTGCTGGCCACTGCCCCACTAAGCCAGGCACTGCCCGAAGCCACACAAAAAGAAGTGCTGCTACAGGCCGTTACCAACTACACCCTGCAAAAGCAGCGGTGGGAAGCACTGGCCAAAAGCAGGGCCACACACATGGTGAACGCCCAAAAGCGCGTAAACAAAGCCCTGAATAACCTGCGCATCAAAGTGGTAGAACCTGTACTGCCCGTTGACCTGCTGGCCGTGTACTGCCTCCTGCCCATCCCCCCATAAAACCCTACATGAAAGGCTACTGGTAGGTAGCTAACCTAACTAACCTCATGCTGCTGGTTCGAGCTTCCAAGCTCGGACCCACCCCGCCAGAGCCTCCAGGCTCGACCAGCACCCCTATGCCCAAACTTTTCTCTTACCACCCGCTAACCATCATGTACCATGCTACACCTTGAAGGCAACCTGCTGGCCATGGGCCACCTGAGCCAGCCACACAAACTACCCCACCAGGCCAATACTGACTTTGGCCTTGACGAAGCCGATAGCCTGCGCACTGAAATTGAACGTGCCTACGCCATGGCCAGCAACCAATGGAAAGTATTTGCCCTGCAAACCAACCACAATCACAAAAAAAGCAGCACCGCCAATAGTAAGCACTGGCTTAGCCTGCTGTTTGACGTACTGGGCTACGGCCCCCTGCAGCCCCACCCCAACAGCGACACTCCCTTCCATCACACCGCCCGGCAGCTCATGGGCTTCCCCATATATATTTGCCCTCATACCCAGGGGCTTGAACACCCCCTGCCCAACACCAATGCCACCCCATACACCCTGCTGCAGCGCTACCTCAACGAAAACAGCCACGAGCATTTGTGGGGGTTGCTTACCAACGGCTACCAGCTACGCCTGCTGCGGCAAAGCGGCAAGGTGGGCCGCCCCCGCTTTGTTGAGTGGGATGTGAAACTGCTAATGGAAGAAGGCCGCTATGACCAGTTTGCGGCCCTGTACCGCATGCTGCACGCCACGCGCATGCCCCAAACTCCGGCCAGCGGCCCCTACAGCCTCATTGAACAATACCACCAAAGTACCATTGAAGAGGGCCTGCGCGTACGCGAAAAGCTGAGCCAGTCGTTTCAGGCGGCCCTCAACACCATTGGCACGGGGCTGGTGCGCCACCCCGGCAACCATGCGTTAAGAGCGGTGCTTGAAAGTAAAGCCCTGCCACCAAAAAAACTGTATGACTACCTGCTATTGTACATGTACCGCCTTATTTACCTGATTGTAATTGAAGAGCGCCGCCTCATTTTTACGCCAGAAGCCCAACACAACCAGCACATTTACACTGAGCATTATGCCCTGTTGCGCTGGCGGCCCCGCTCAGAGTACCACCACCTTGAAAACCCCAGCCACCATGACCTGTGGTTTGCCCTGCTCAGCACCTTTGCCCTGTTTGAAGATAAGGCCGCCGGCCAGCCCCTGGGCATTCAACCCCTGGGCAGCGAGCTGTTTGCCAACGATGCCCTGGGCCTGCTGAACGATTGTATGGTAGACAACCGCACGCTAATGCAATTCTTTGACCACCTCTTTCATTTTAAAGATGCCAAAGGCCAGCGCCAGCGCATTAACTATGCCCTGCTTGATGTTGAAGAGCTGGGCTCAGTATACGAGCAGCTCATTGAGTTTATACCCAACTACCAAAACGGGCTGTTTACCCTGCGGCCCACGCCCGGCAACCAACGCAAAACCACCGCCAGCTATTACACGCCCCACGCACTGGTAGCGTGCCTGCTTGAAAGTGCGCTGGACCCTGTGATTGAAGCAAAGCTGGCCGAAGCCGGCAATGACCCTGAAGCACAACAACAGGCCCTGCTTAGCATTACCGTGTGTGACCCCGCTATGGGCAGCGGCCATTTTTTAATTGCTGCTGCCCGGCGGCTGGCAGAGCGGCTGGTGCTCACCCAGGGCCCGCAAGAAGGGGCCACCACCCTGCAGGTAAGGCAGGCTACCAGAGAAGTAATCAGGCATTGCCTGTTTGGCGTTGACCTGAACCTGCCCGCTGTTGAGCTGTGCCGCATTGCCTTAACCATTGAAAGCCACTGCCCCGGCATGCCCCTTATTTTTCTGGAACATAAAATTAAACACGGCAACAGCCTGCTGGGCCTGGTAAAGCCAGACCCCATTGCCCAGGGCATACCAGACGGGGCCTTTACCCCTATGGGCAAAGATGACAACAGGCAACTGGCCACTGCCTTACGCAAAAGAAACAAGGCTTTTAAAGAAAAGCGCCAATGGACCATTGACTATGGCCTGGCCGAAGAGTATAGCACTTTTAGTGAGGCCTATACGGAGGTAAACCGCATGCAGGACGATAATATCATGACGCGCAGGCTTAAAAAGGCCAAATACCAGCGCAGCCTTGAACAGCCCTTAAGGCAAAAAAGCCTGCTGACAGCCAACCAGTGGGTGGCCGCCTTTTTGCAGCAGTATCAGGCAGCCCACCAGGCCCCCATCAATACCGAGCAGCTGTTTAAACTGTTAGAAGGCGAAACCGGCCCAACATTAACCCAGGCCAGGCAATTGACTGAAAGGCTGGCCCAAAGCAATGCCCTGTTTCATTGGTACCTGGAATTCCCCACTGTGTTTGGCCCCACAGGCCAGGGTGGGTTTGACTGCCTGTTGGGCAACCCCCCGTGGGAAAAGATTAAGCTGAGCCAAAAAGAATACTTTGCCACCGTGAACCAGGCCATTGCCCAGGCAGAAAACAAGGCCAACCGCGAAGCATTGATTAAAGTATTAAAAGAAGAAGACCCCGAGGCCTACCATGGGTATTCCCAAGCCCTGCATAGGGCCAATGCCTTTGGCCGTTTTTTAAGGGCCAGCGGGCTGTACCCCTTAACCAGCGGGGGTGATATTAACCTGTACTCTGTTTTTGCCGAGCGCTTTACGCAGCTGGTTAAACCCAATGGCAGGGTGGGTGTAGTACTGCCCACCGGCATTGCAACCGACTACAACAATCGCCACTACTTTGCCAGTTTGGTCAATAGTGACCAACTGGTGTCTCTATATGACTTCAGCAACCGCCAGCAACTATTCCCCGGTGTAACCAGTCTCGTGAAATTCTGCCTGCTTACCCTTCAAATGCAACCCAACACTGCCAAAAGCAATCAGCTTAAGGCATTTAACCAATCAGCTACCACAAAACAACCCGATGCTGCCGCTGCGTATGGCTTCTTTTTGCAACAACCGCATGAAATTAAAAGCCAGCACCGCACCTACCAGCTTACCAGTACTGACTTTCAAAACATCAACCCCAACACCTTAACAGCCCCGGTATTCAGAACAGAATTTGATGCCAGGCTTACTGCCAGGCTTTACCAAAATGCCACCATACTACAACAGGAGCAACCACACACCAACCCCTGGGGCATTCAAAACCAAAGAATGTTTGATATGAGTAATGACTCTGCCCTATTCAAAACTGGCAACGAGTTAAAAACTCTGGGCTATGCACCAGCCGGCAACCACTATACCAACCATTCGGCTCCATTATTTTACCAAAGGTACCTGCCCTTATTCGAAGCTAAAATGTTTTGGCATTACAACCATAGGTATAGCAGTTATGCAGGCGTTCAAGACAGAAAGAGCACGCAACTGCCCCAATGCACTACAGAGGCATTAGCAAACCCAAACCACCAAACAACATCTTGGTATTGGGTGCCAGAAGGCGAAGTGCTAGGCAAACTGGCCCCTACCCCTAAAGCGGTACAGACAGCCCTGCGCCAAAACGATGAAGCAGCCCTTCACTGGGCCCTGGGCCAATGGCTCATGGCGGCCTTTGAGGCTGAGGGCGACGCTGCCGCAGCCCAACAGATACAAGACATTAGCCCTACCTGGCCAGCAGACACACCCAAGCTGCAAAAAAACCGAGCCAGTACCATTAAACAGCACCCGTTAAATGAGGCTGACGGCCAAACCATTTATACTATATGGCAAAGCAAAAACAGTATGGCTCAACTTTACCAATGGCTCAAGGCCAAGGCTCCCTTATTTTTAATGGGTTTTAGAGACGTGACCAATGCCACCAACGAGCGCACTTTTGTGATAAGCCCCTTGCCATTTAGTGCCACCAGCGGTAAAGCGCCATTAATCTGGTCGGCCAAAAGCCACGTGGCCAACTCCCTGTTATTGGCCAATAGCAGCAGCCTTGCATTTGATTACATAGCCCGGCAAAAAATAGGAGGCGTGTCAATGTCAATATTTACGGTAAAGCAACTACCCTTTATTGACTATAATCGGTACAACACGCAAGCCCTGGCTTTTTTGATACCCAAGGTAATAGAGCTCAGCTATACAGCATGGGACATGAAGGGGCTGGCCAATGCGGTTTGGGCAGAGGCTGGTGATGAGCTGCGCCAGCTGCTGCTGCAACAGCACCATGACAGCTATGCTGCCCTGGCCCACCCCACCAACACCACCCCACCCGAGTGGTTGGAGCCTCACCTGCGCGGGGGCTGCCCCCTGCCCCCCTTTACCTGGCAGCCCGAGCGGCGGGCCATATTGCAAGCAGAGATTGACGCCTGGTATGCCAAAGCCTACGGCCTGACTGAAAAAGAGCTGCGCTACATTTTAGACCCCACCGCAGTAATGGGCGAACACTTCCCCTCTGAAACCTTTCGGGTATTGAAAGAAAAAGACACCAAAAACTATGGCCTTGACAAGCACGGCCAGTACCGCACCCAACGCCTGGTGCTTGAAGCGTGGCACCAAATGGCCAAACAACAACAAACTGTGTAAATCATAAATTACATATATTGCGTGGTATATACACAGCTTAACCAATTTACTGCTTTGCCTAACTACTTTGATACCACGTTTAAGGCCATCCGCTCGGCTTCGTTGCGCATAGCCCTGAAAAGCATTGGCCATGGTTCAGACCCACTGGAAGAGCTAACCCCAGAGTTGCCCATTACCACCCAGAAAAAGCCAGATGCATTGGCAATTATTAACAAAGGCAGGCCCGATGCCTTTATCCTTCAGCTTGAAATACAGTCTGCCAATGACCCAAATATGGTGCGGCGCATGCTTTTGTACCGGGCAATGCTTATCTTTAAGCATGGGTTACCGGTATACCAGATAGTTTGGTATACTGGCAGTGAGCCACTAAGAATGGAAAACTGCTATGATGATGAGATGCAGTGCAATGCCGAGTTTGAGCTGGTGGATATCAGGCAGCATAGTGCCGCTGCCCGCCTAAGTGCCAATGACCCTGATGAGATTTTGCTGGCCATCTTATCTGGCTATGAGGGCAAAGCCCCAACAGAAATACTAAACCAAACCGTGCAGCGCCTGCGTTCAGTCATTGCTGACAAAGGCATACTTTCAGAATACCTGCGCCGCCTGCTTATATTTTCTAAAAGCAGAAACCTGTACAACGAAACCTTAAAAATTGTGCATATGCTTGACGTAAACATGAAACCCGAAGAAGACCTGGCCTACATCTACAGCCAAAAACGGGCAGAAGAAGGAGCTATTCGCATGCTCAAAAAAGGGTATGCCCATAGCGAAATTGCTGAAATACAAAGCATACCCCTTGACCGTATCAAAGCCCTGGCACAACAACTTAGGTAAGGGCAGCAAGCAGCAACCTATCAACTCAACCCTACTCACTTACCCAGCCACCCAGAGTTCTGTTATCTGGGTTCAAGGCAGCACCAACGGTTACCGGCGCTGGCGGTGGCAGCCTGTAAAGTTTTTATGACTTTCATGATACTAAGCTGTTGCTATGCCTTATCTTTCATCCGTATTTATAAAACCTGATTACCATGGAAGATAGCCAAACCCAGCTGTCGCAAACCAGTTTAGTAGTCGCCTCAATGTCGCTTGCCATGCTGGGCGATGGTGAGCGCACGAATGTGACCTTAGAGGCGCTGGAAAAGCAGCCCACAGCAGTAAGTATTATCTCGGCGGCCAATGAAAAGCTAGGCAATAAGCGGAATGCAGAAACTTATTCGGCCAGTATGCTCCTGACCATTATTAATATGGCTTTCGATATGCAAGGCATTGTGCTGACCGAGGTGCCCAGCGAAACGATGCTTGCTTCGCTGAAGGCCTGCTTTAAACGGCGGCATTTTTATAAAGATGAGGCTTTTGAGGTAGAGGCAGAAAGCGCAGATATGCTGCCCGATGATTACCCCCAGCGCCCCATTATGGAGTTTGTAGATGATTATATGCAGTCTATTACCGACGACCAGAGGCACCACGGCGAAGAGGAAGAAGACCCAGGGTACGTTTTTTCATTGATTAAGGTGGTTGTAGACGCCTATATTGTGCACCTGCGCGATACGCCAGACTATGCCCTGATGGACATAGACCCGCCTGAATAACGGGTAGCAACTTTTATTCTGACAAAGGCATACTTTCTGAATACCTGCGCC
Source organism: uncultured Roseivirgaceae bacterium (assembly GCA_964643525.1). Taxonomy (GTDB): domain Bacteria; phylum Bacteroidota; class Bacteroidia; order Cytophagales; family Cyclobacteriaceae; genus CAZXTW01. The sequence continues at coordinate 21 of CAZXTW010000367.1, read as the reverse complement.
GCCTGCTTATATTTTCAAAGA
>CAZXTW010000366.1:0-6526 GCA_964643525.1 uncultured Roseivirgaceae bacterium | reverse complement strand
TTTCTTTTGGTTCGTTTTCTTTTGGGGGAGCAAAAGAAAATGAACGAAGCAGAAAAGTTTAATGGTTAGTTGAAATCAACTATGAAATAGAAATGCTTCCAATTAGACTTACTTCGTTAGAACGATATAAAGCGTAAGCCAAAATTCACCACCTGGCCCCCACCAGCTTCAAACCCCTGGCGGCCACGCGAGGCAATAAAATTACCATAGCTCACCTCAAGGCCCAGCTGGTCAGTTACCTGGTACTTAAAGCCCCCACCCACCTGGGTAAACCACTGCAACAGGCCAAACCTTTGTGCTTCAGTTTCGGTACCGGGCGTATTGCCATAACGTGGGGCATACTGGCCCATGACAAACAGGTTGAGCTTGGCATTGGGGAAGTAATTCAGGAACAAAACAGAGGGCAGGTCAACAAAATTGGGCTGGTAAAACACCTCATTGTTGCGGCGGATGAAGTACCGCACATCAAACTCATAAAACAACCGCAGCTTATCTGACAGTTTAAAGTCATAAAAAAACTGGTTGTTCCACACATAGCGGTTCAGCGCTATAAAGGTGGGGCGGCTGCTCAGCCCTTCAAGGTCGCTGCCAACCGGCACGCTAAAGGTAGACTGGATAGAGTAGAACGGCAGCTTTTTAAACGGCTGCACCTTAATGCGGGCACCAATAGAAGCTATGGCACTGCTGCGGGCGGCTACATCACTGCCCAGCAGCTGAAAGTGGCTGCTGCCACTGGCAGGGCCCACGGCCCCGGCGGCATACACCACATCGGCCCCTACATTAATACGGGCGTTGTTTGATACACCTACCGTATACTGCAACGTGCTGGTAAGTATGCTGGTGCGTATGCCAGTGCTAATGCGGTCGCCATCGGCATTGCGAATGGCCGTTTGCGAGTACAGGTTATTGAACAGGTTTACCTCGTACTGCCCCTTGGCAAACAATTGCGAGGGCGTAAACTGCAACAGGTTACTGCCGCCACCATTGTTGGTTGGGGCACTGGCAGCACCCAGGGCAGGGGCCGTCACATCATTCAGCTGCCAGTTATAATCATAAGATGCTATACGGTAGCTGGCCGGTATGGGCTCAGTGCGGTAGCGGTTCACAAAATCAAGCACCGTGCCACCGCCCTGCGTAAAGTCTTTTTTGTACCAGGTAAACAATTGCGAGAGGCGCACCGTCTGGCTGGTGGCATCAACCTGGGTAAAAGCCGGGCTGTTCATGGCCTTGCGTGTGCGGGCATCCAGCTGGGTATCGAGCGTTTCAGGGCGGTAGGCAGCGGCTGCAATCTCGGGGCAACCCACGGCGGCACATACCAGGGCAAAGTGCAGGCGGGCATCGCCCGTTTGGGGCAGCAGCACCTGCTTCTCAAGGCTGTTCAGGCTTACCGTTTTGCCGCCCACGTTATAGTCCTGGCGGTCAAAAAAGGCACCTATGGCCTGGGGCGAAGCTACCGGGTAAGTCGCCACAATACCTTTTACCACAAACAGGTTATAAGCATTAATGAGCAGGGCTTTGCCTGCTGGCGTGCCCGCTTCCAGGGTGCCCTGGGTAGCCACATAAGCTACCAGTTGGTTCAGCGCTGCAGGGTTGGCCTTAATGGCCTGGTAATCAATGCGCCCGTTTTGTACATGCTGACCAAAAAAAGCATCGGCCTGCGTAAAAAAGGGCGCGTGGCTGCCTTGCGCCCGGGCCATCGTGGCCACCAGTAGCAGCGCAAAGGCTATGGTCAATTTATTGCGTAACATTGTTCGTTGCTGTTTAGGTGTTTCGGTTGTTTCCATCGTAGGTTTTGGGCAGGTTACTGTTGGCTGCTGGTGTAGCGGCCGGCTACATCAAACGTACCGAACACGTCAGACACATACTGCCCTTCAAGCACAGCGGTGCCAGCCTCCAGGGTAACTACGGTGGCGGTAGCCTCCAGGGCGGTGCCTGCATCAAAGGTAATGGTGGCCGCATCTACATCAAACGTATAAGTGCCGGTGCGCAGGCGGGTATCATCTTCGGCGCCACACAGCTGGTTGCCGCCATCATAATTATAAGTGCCGTCGTTGTGCAGGGTCATCACATCATCCAGGCGGCACTGCTGAAACAGGCTAAAACCTTCAATCGTAAACTGATCGGCAGCCCAGGTCTTGCTGCTGTCGTTGTGCAGCAGGGCGGCAAAAGCGGCAGCCTCCAGGGTTACATTGCCAGAGCCTCGGTCAATTGCATCTTCGGCAGGCACATCGGTATTGGGGTTATCGCCCTGGCTGCTGGCAGGGTCGTCAAGCACCTCACACGAGGTAAACACGGCCAGAATGGCACCAAGTAGCAGTGTGGCAAACAAAGAATTGAAGCGGCTGCGGTTCAATTGAACAATGGGGTGTAAAGTGGTATAGCGCATGGTGGTGATTAGCTTTGTTGATGCTGTTATTAGTTTTGTTGATACTGCTATTTACGGGCCATACATGGCAGAACCATAACAGAAGTATCACAAAAGTATCACGGCGCCCCAAAACAGCCTTTAAAGCCCTTACAGCCACATTTTTACCCCGCCAAACCTGCTTAAACGTCGCCTGTTTGACGTTACGCAAGGCCACCTTGACCCCCTACCCCCTAAAGGGGCGCACCCACCCGCAATGAGTTAAGCTTTGCCATGGCAATTTGTACCGCGAAACTTGCGTGTTCCGTTAGGGTGGGCAGCCTATATTTACTATAAAAGACAGCCTTATAAACCACGTCCACACTGTGCCTGCCTGCCGTTGTGCTTACTCAAGGGGGCAAGGCAGCCCTGACGTTTAGCCTAAAACCACTTGACATAAACAAAATATATTCAACAAATAACACAGTAAGTGAACCAAATTTGGCTAATTACCGTACTGTTGGCATGCATCAATACTAATAGCGCGAAATCATTGCTTTGCAGTATTTTATTTTGATGATTTAGCTATTTGCAACAATTTACCAGCCAGCATAAGCAATAACAGTATGTGTAATTAATTTGATTGTAATATTAAACAGACCTAATTTATGAAAAAGAAAAGTCTAAACGGATTGACTCTGAACAAAAGAGTAGTAGCCAATTTAAACAGCACACAAAAATTAAAAGGTGGCACCCGTGGCTGGAGCTATGGTTGCTCTGGCGGCATTGGGGCCTCAGCAGATAATACCTGCACCTGCCCTATTGACCCACCGAAACAATAACAGCACCATCAACTTGTAACATAGCCCCAACTTTGGGGCTTTTTTGTTGGGTTTGACTCACCTGACCTGCCCAGGTAGTAAACACGTAGTCATTGCCTTGCTCGTGCCCCGACGCGTGCCTATGGCGCATTATATAAATCGCAGACTTTCAGTGACTAATAGCGACATCTTCAACTACAATACTGTAAAAACATCCCCCTTTCTGCCATGCATGCTGGCCCTTCGCTAAAACCATTCACTGAATGGTTTTTACACTTCAGTCCTCCCTTCAAAGGGGGAGCAAGTACGCCAATACTTCCCGATAAATCGGGATAAGGAGGATGTTTTCCATAGTGAAGTCTGGTGCGTCATTGATTGTTGCCAGACGCGTCGGGACGCGCAAGTTTGGGGCCTCAGCATGAATGTAAGGCAGGCCCCCACAAAAACCTTACAATTCACTTGCATTCAGTTTAGGGCATTTATTAAATTGAATACCGTACCACTATTTGCCTAACTCAACCCCGTATGCCCAACCAAATCCCTGCCCCCAAAACCTACCCCGGGGTGATGATATCAAGCACCTTTAGCGATTTACAGGAACACCGCACCGCATTGATGGATGCACTCAGGAAACAAGACCTGGTACCCAGAGTTATGGAAGACTATGTGCCTAAAGTAGGGGACGATGAAATCTCATCCTCTCTGCGCATGGTGCAGGAAGGCAGTGCGTACATCGGCATTATTAGTATGCGGTATGGCGGTGTGTATGGCAATGAACAGACCAATCCCAAGGGTTACTCCATTACCAGATTGGAGTATGAAGAAGCCCAGCGATTGGGCAGGCCTACCCTGATCTTTATTATGGGTGATGAGCACTTAGTCATGCCAAAAGATGTAGAGCGTGATGCAACAAAGCTACAAAAACTTGAAGCCTTCCGTACACTGGCCAAAGAGGGGCGAATTTATGCTGAGTTCAATAGTTTAGAAGAGTTCACTGAAAAGGCCATTCATGCAGTCAGTGAGCTGCGCCGCCATTTAGAAGAAATCAATCAGCCAACAGCTGATACAACTGCCGAAAAGCCAGATGGCAAATCTGACGCACCTGAACCCTCTTTGCCCCGCAAATTCAAAGCCGTACCTGATTATCTGGCCTCACATGAATTCATTGGCCGGAAGGAGCAACTCAGGACATTGAATGAATGGGCCTCTGCCGCTGATGCCCACCCGGTATTTTTGTATGAAGCCATTGGCGGCACAGGCAAAAGCATTCTCACCAGGTATTGGGTAAAGCACGAGGCTCCTAACATCAGGCCTGACTGGGCGGGCAGGTTTTGGTACAGCTTTTATGAACAGGGTGCCCAAATGGATATCTTTTTGCAACATGCCCTGGCTTATATGACAGGTGAGGACATTAGTGAGTACAGGAAAAAGCCTGCAAGGGTATTGGGAGAACAGTTTATAGCTCTGCTAAAAGAAAAACCCTGGTTAATCATTTGTGACGGGCTGGAGCGCATTCTGGTGGCTTACCACCGCATTGATGCTGCACAGATACCCGATGAAGAAGCTGGCAAGGAAGATGTAATTATTAACAGGAACCCCATTACGGCCATTAACCCGGCTGATGATGAGCTACTACGGAAGCTGACCATAGCCGAGCCGTCTAAAATCTTGATTACCTCAAGGCTTACCCCGAAGGCCTTGCTGAATAATACGCAACAGCCCATACCCGGCGTGCTGCGTGACCGCCTGCCCGGCCTGCGCCCGGAAGATGCTGCTGCATTGATGCAGGCTTATCGGGTAAGCGGCAACCAGCAAAACATGCAAACCTTTTTAAAAACAGAATGCGACTGCCACCCCCTGGTGACCGGAGTAATCATTGGCCTCATCAACAGCTTCTTCTATGCCAGGGGAGATTTTGATGCCTGGCTGGATCACCCCGAAGGGGCACCCGCCCTGAACCTGGCCAACCTTGATTTGACCCAAAAAAGAAACCACATCATAAAAAGCGCCATTCAAGACTTGGATGAATCTACCCTATCGCTTTTAAATATCATGGCCATATTGACACAGGGATTTGGCTATGAATTGCTCAAAGCCATTAGTGAGGCACGGTCTATCCCTACCGACCAACTGCATCAAAGCATTACTGTATTAGAGCAGCGGGGTTTATTACAGTATGACAAAGCCAGCAATCAGTTTGACCTGCACCCGGTGGTCAGGGGTGTTGTGATGGGGGCTATGAATAAAACCAGTAAAGCTGAGTTTGGCGGAACCATAGTTGACTACTTTTCTCAACAAACCATTCCATCAAAGTTGAATGTCAATGGCCTGGATGATGTAGCCCCGGCCATGCAAATGGTAGAAACCTTGCTTAGTGTTAAAGATTATCAACGAGCATTTGATACTTTGAAGAGATTTGATTTGGACAACATCTTATACAGATACCTTCAAAGGCCACATGAGTTGTTAAAGATGATCAAACCCTTTTTCCCAGAAGGGTTTAAGGATCCTCCCGTGCTTAGTGAGGTCAATGACACTATCAATTTATTGTTCAGCGCTTGTTTCGTATTAGATGACTTGGAAGAACATGAGTTGATTAAATCTGTTTCAAGCAGGGCGATAGAATATTCTTTAAAGCAACAGTCGCCACAAAATATTATGATCTCACTTGATTCGTTGGGTTTTACTTTTAGAAAACAAAATAAGATGGATAGTTGCTTATTCAGCTTAAAAACCGCTTATTCTGTTGCAAAACTACAATTAGAGAATAAAGATCAATATGATTGTTTAATAAGGCAATTAGGCATGTATGCTTTTATTCAAAATAACCTTGAGTTTGATGACACCTTACAACAAATTAAGGCACTTAACTTTCAACCACAGGAAACAGATGATACCTATTCCTGGCTTGAGCTTGAATTAGTTAGAAATAGTTACTACCGCAACGAGTTAACGCTTGATCAGCTCATAAAAACTGAACCAATTGTCAAACAAAGTAAGCAATTTATACAGCTTGTCCTACTAAGATCCTTTTGGGCCTTGTGGTTGATGCATGGCAAAAACTATAAAGAAGCCGCTGAAAAACTGAACAGGTTGATTGCCGAACAACGTGACAGAGGGCTTGATACTACTTTTGAGGACGCCCTTTTGGCCTTATGCCAATGGCATTTGGGTACTTTGGATGAGCCAGAGTATACCGTCACCCAACTAGCTGAGGCAAAAAAGCCAGCTCACCAACCCCTGGCTGAGTTATGGTTAGCACTGGGCCACCCTGAAAAAGCCAAACTCCACGCTTTGGCCGCCTACCGCGAGGCCTGGGGGGAGGGTGAACCCTATGTACATCGGTATAACCTGAACAAAG
>CAZXTW010000365.1:0-6540 GCA_964643525.1 uncultured Roseivirgaceae bacterium | reverse complement strand
GGCCAGGGCAAAGCTAAAATAAAAGGGGTCAAACTGAAACAGCACATCCAGGCTCAAAAACCCGTCAACCCTGAAGCTGCCCGTTCCAAACATCAGCTCAGCACGGGCGCCAAACATCACGGCACTGGTGGTTACGGCAAAGTAGGCTTCAAGGCGTACCTTGGCATAACGTTCGTTCAGCAGGTTGGCTGCAATACGCGGCGGCTCAGGGAAGGGCAGCGGCGGTGGACTAAACTGCGGGTGGAAGCCCCCTGCACTGACCACCAGGTTGGCATCTGCCCCCCACCCTACCAGCAGGCCAAGGCCACCCTCAAGCGTAACGGTAAGCACCTTTGAGTCAAACAGCTGGGCATAGAACCAAATGCGCTGTTTTGTAAACTCCAGGCGGCCAATAAAAGCTACATTCAGCTTTAGTATTGCATCTTTTTCGTTGGGCAGCACCACCTTAATTACACCCAGTATGGTAATATTGGGCTGGGGCAGTTCTACCACCACCCCCAGGGTAATGGTGAGGAAGGCCGGCGTGCCAAAACCTATTTTAGCCATGGGGCCTATCAAAAAAGTATTTGGCGTTACCGGAAAGTAGCGGCCCAGGTCGCTGATAATGCGCGGGGCATTGGCCACCACGTTTTGCGGAAACATAACCTGGCTTACTGCGCCCGTGACCACACCTGCCGTCAGGGCCTGGGCATTGGCCGTACGGTTCAGCCCCAGTATGCCACCCACCCCCAGCAGGGTAAAGCCAAAGCCCAGTTGTATGCCTGTACCAAACTCAGCCGTGATTACCACCAGCAGGCTAAAGCCTGGCTGGCCGCTGGGCAGGCGTGTGGTAACCAGGCCCACCGCCTTCAGGTCTATCGCCCCGGCAAATACCAGCTCAAGCGCACCGGCATACTGCTGGCGGTCGTGGTCAAAATCAAGGTAACCGCCACCTTTAATAATATTGGCATCAATGCTTAGCCCCACCCGGTTGGGCGGCTTAAAGCTATGTGTCAGGCCAAAGGGCCCAAAGGTACCGTTGTTATTGGCATCAATAGTAAGCTGCGCCAGGGCCCCTATGCGGTCTACCACCGCTGTTAGCGGCCCCAGTTGTGCCTTAATGCCTGCACTGGTTTCAAGGGCCAGGCCACCGGCCTGCTGCTGTAGCCCCAGGGTAAATGCCTGCAAGGCAAAGGGGCCTAGCTTTTTATGCAGGGGCAGCACTACCTGCAGGCCACCGCTGCCCCTGAAGCGCATGCCATGCTGCCCGCTAAACTCAAGGCCCACATCAAAATTGCCCTCAACGTTTACGCCACCCAGCAGGCTGCCAATAAAACCATCGGCCTGTGACAGGTCAACGCGCAGCTGGCCCTGCACCACATCAGCAAAAAACACAGGGTTTACCGTGGCTTTGTTATTCACCACATCCCAAGCTGCTTCAAGGGCCAGCCCAAACTGAAAATCGCCGGCATACAGCTTTAGCAGGCCGCTGTCAATTACCTTTAGCGGGCCGGCCTCGGGGTTGCGGTTAATAAAGCTTTTGTATACCCCCCTCAGTTCGCCACTGCCCAGGGGCTGCATTTCAAGGCTTAAGGGGGGCTGTAATAATATTGACAGGCCAGTACTGGCACTGAACGAGGTTTCGTGATTGAGGCCCAGCGTGGTGTTGAGCTGGCGGCGGGTGGCAGCCGATTTGTTGAGCACCAACTCTAACTTAATATGCAGCCCCGGCGGGGTTACCGTGGCATCACGCGCAATAGTTATGTTGCCATACTTTAACTCGGGCTGGCCGGCCTGGTTTGGCCCAAGCTCATAATGCGCAAACCGGTGCAAAAACTCAGTAAACAGGCTAAAAAAGGGCATGGGGTCAAAAGTACCCGCCCCCCAGCCTATGGTATGCTGAAAGTGAGTGGCCGGGTCAGTAAACAGGTTGTTCAGGCGGTTCAGGTGCAGCACCTTCTGCACGTGGCTGGTGCTGAGCGCCCCCTGCCCGGCTTCTGTATACCCCCAGTCAATCAGCCCCAGCGCCTTCAACAGGTACAGCAGCTGCGGCTCAAACAGCTCCAGGGCCTCAAGCACAATAAAATCTATCAGTTTCTTTTTCAGCACCCCAATCAGGGCAGTGGCTTCGGCACGCTGGGCAGCATTGGGCATGCTGCCTGCTGTGGCACTGTTTTGCAGGGTGCTTATCAGGGCGCCAACACGGGCTATGTAAGCCTTCAGGTCAAGCACCAACTGGCCCAGCTGCAAGGCCATGGCGGCAGCATCGTCACGCTGGGCGGCGGCCTCCAGCTGGCCGGCGGTTTGCTGTAGTCTGGTCGCTGCCTGTCGGGCCAGCTGCAGGGCATCGGCCACGGCAGGCTGCTCAATTATGCTGCTGGGCAGGGCTACGCCCAGGTAGTCAGTATAAAACCCGGCAAACAGCTCCTGGCTGCTGCCCAGGGCCCTGCCCAGCCCCACGGCCAGTTGTATAAAGGTGGTTGGCTTGCTCATGGCGTGCAGTTAAGGGTTTCTTAAATTTTTGGCGGCTGCCACCGCTTTGCGTGCGTTTACTTTACCTGCCCCAAAAACCTTGGCTGGGCTGGCAGCATCAGTATTATTCTTAATCAGATCAATCAATTGCTTGGTAGTCAGGTCAGGGTTGGCCTGTAGCATCAGGGCCGCCACACCTGCCACATGTGGGGCAGAAAAGCTGGTGCCAGAATATTCTTTGTAAAAGTACCATGGGTAATCAGAGCCGAGCAGGTTCACCTTTCGTATACGTGCGGCCATAATGCCCACCCCCGGGGCGGCAACATCTGGCTTGGTGGTATGGGGCCCCTGCCCGGAATAGTCTGCCAATGGCCCTCTTGATGATTTTTGGCCTACCCTGCCGTTGGCATCGTTGTAATTGGCTACCGTCACTACATTGGCCGCACCGCCAAAAGCACCAATCAAATGCGTTGCCTGGCTTTCATTTTTAAGGGTAAATGTGCCCTGTGCTATGTTACTGACAGTAAGGCCACTGGTAGCCGTATTATTGAACCAGACATGCATTTGCACGGCCTCATCAGAAAAAATACGCAGTGTAAAAGTAGTCTCGTCTATACTTGACTCACCTCCGGTACGGGCAATATTTTTTACAGTAAGCTTAATGTTGTTGCGCACCACAGGCAACGCTGCCCCACCAGATACCGGGCGAGTGGTATTTTTTATAGTGTGTGTAAGCTTAGCCTCATATAAATTATGCTCACGAATAGAGGCTTCGACCGAATCAGTTGTTGCTCCCAACGGCTCAGAAAAAATCAAATCAGGGGCAGTACCATCACCGTCATCATCTATTTCTTCTAAAATAGCTACTTCTACACCTGTGTTGGCACCATTGTACCAGGCATTAAAAACCAGGTCATCGGCATCGAGTGACAGGTCAAAGCCCGTTTCTTTTGGCTTAACGGTGCTTGTGTTGTATGCTTTTAATGTAAGTATGGCTGTGCTTCCTGCGGCTATAGTCAACACCCCATAGCCATTGTTGCTGGCCCAGTTGCCAGCAGAGGTAACAAACAGCTTTCTACTGGTACCGGCATACTTTTCCTGAATCATTTGTTCACCCTCTGTTAGCCCGTCGCCAGGTCCAGGTCTATACCCAAGGCTCATATTGGTCACCACCGGTTTATCATCTAAATGCGTGCTGGCTACATTATTAATGTAATCTATCGCATCGGCCACCATATGAAAAAAACCAATCCTTGCCCCGTCGGCCTGGTTGTTGGCCTTTGGGGTATTGGCCAGGTTGCTCAGCTTTACCACCACCAGGTAGGCCTCAGGGGCCACCCCGGCGTACTTGTTGGCTTCTTCACTGGCATGGCCAAACCCCCTGCCAGCTGCTACAGAAGCCACTGCCGTACCATGCCCAATGGCATCTTCATGCCTGATTGCCGTCGTTGGCACCCCCCTCACGGTAGCGTTAATATGGTCTTCGGTATACTCAACACCATAGGTATTGCTGTGGTTGTTTGACAGCAGCGAAGCTTCAGGGGCACTTTCACCACTTTGAGGCACCAGGCCCATATCCCATATGCGCTTAATTCTGGTCTTATTATTTTGGGGCTGGGCAGGGTCATAAACTTCCAGAAAGTCATGGTGTAAATAATCTATGCCTGAATCAATAATGCCTATTACCACCCCTTTACCCGTAAAGCCTACCAATGCACCGGTAGCCCGGTCAATCATCCACACCGTATTATCGCCTGTGCGGTAGCCACGGGCATCAATAGCGCGCACGCTTGTATTAAGCATAGGTTGCGGTGGGCTGCCAAAACTCAATTGCTGTACGGCGGGGTGGGTTGCCAGGCGCGCTAAACACCCCAGGTGCACCCCGCCAAACACCATGCCCTTAGCCACATGTTTTATGGTATTAAACCCCAAAGCTTCAATTGTGGCCAGGGCTCCGCTAAAGGTTAATAATACCGTTAGGGTATGCCCTGTTTGCATGACCAGGCACCTGTTTTCTGGCTCTGGGTTGGCACCAGTCTGCATGGCAAGGTAATCTGTATAAATCAGGGCCAGCTCAGTATCCAGCTTATTCCATATAGGTAATGATGGTTCCATGCACCAATCAGGGTTTTTTCTTTTTACTTACAAAAACTTTGGCGGCGTCTACCGCTGCCTTGGCATCTACCTTGCCATACCCATATACCTTATCAGGCTTTTTAGCTTTACCTGTTTTTTTGTTATCTGGTTGGACATGTTGCTTAATCAGGGCAATCACTTCATTAGCACTAAGGCTTGGTTTGGCCTCCCAAATCAGGGCAGCCAAACCCGCTACATGTGGCGATGCCATGCTGGTGCCTGATAATGAAAAATAGGAATAAATGGGGGTATGATATCGTTCAAACCACAGCTTGTTGGTGTTTTTACTTCGAGCTGCTTTAATGTTAACTGCCGGGGCAGCTACATCCGGCTTATGGGTATGTGGTTTATCACCTTTTTTTGTTGAGTAATCCATCAATGGGCCTCTTGAAGAGTATTGATACGGCTTACCAGTACCATCATTATAGCCTGCCACAGTTAATATATTGGCTGCTCCTCCAGGTGCCATAATTTGATTTCGGCTATTTAAACCCTTTTGCAAAGCAACATGGGGTTGCTTGTAACCTTCATCTAAAACTAGTGCCAGGTCTTCTTTTTCATGACCAGTAAACCAAGCGTGCATTATAGTACCTGCAACACCCTCAATTTCAAGTTTGTACTCACCTGTAATAAACCGGCCCCTATAAGGTTCTAACTCTAGTAAAATATTGCATCTCCCAACATCACTAAGTTTTTTCGTGCCATCCGAGTTGTACAATGATCCATAGATCAATGAGTGCGACAAGTTACACTGGTGCCTTTTATAACTACCAATTTGATATTTTTTTGACTTATTGTATTTGACTTCACCTTTTAAATACCCTTTTTCTTTTGGCACCATAAGCTTAAGTGAAATAGTTCTATTCTCAGCGTCGCTTTGGTTTGGATACCAAATATCTAAGTAGATAGAGTCGTTATCATATTCACGGGTGCATCTTTCCTTAATAGTACACTTTTTGCGCGTATCCCATATATCTAAAACTAGAACTACTTTAGGAGGTATTTTTACTAGCTTTCCGTTCTTATTCTTTTTCTTAACAGCTTTTGGTATTGTAATAATCCCGTAGTTTTGATCTGAATTAGTATTACCAGCCGCTGTTACAAATACTCCCGGAGGTATCTGGGCACCTGGATAGAGGGTGCCTCCAAAACGCTCTTGAACCATGTTTTCTAAAGTGGTCAAGCCATCTTTGGGGCCAATAAGATCTACAAAGCTGAGGTTAATAATTAATTTGCGAGTCTTAAAGCTTTTCTCGACTTCAAAATGAATATAATCAATCGCATCCATCAATCGCTTATCCCAACCTAACTTTGCTCCTTTAGCTTTATTATTTACCGTTGGTTCTTTTTTGTCAAGAGATGCGTACTTGACAATAATTAACTCTGCCTCGGGTGCTACTCCAATATGCTGATACTGGTCAGATTTATTTGCACTATGCATATGCCCAGAACCAGCCGCAATTGAAGCCACATGGGTGCCATGCCCATCACAATCGCGGTGCCGCACCCTTGCGTATGGTTTGCGTTGAATTACTGCGTTAATCTGGGCTTCAGTATATTCAACACCATAGGTGTAATTACGCAGAGTATTTGTAGCAGGAGCCTTTTCGTGTTTATTGGGCACCAGCCCCATATCCCAAATACGCAATATTCTAGTTCTATTATTTGATGAGTTCTTAGGGTCATAAGTTTTGAAAAAGTCTGGGTGCTGTAAATCTATTCCTGTATCAATTATGCCAATAATTACCTTTTTCCCAGTAACTCCATTTAGTTTACCTTTCTTATTGTCAAACCACCAAACCTTGTTCTTTCCCCTGGCATTGATAGATTTTGTACTGGTATCGAGCTGCTTTTTTTTGCGGTTACCAACACTTAGTGTCACTACCTCGGCAAGGCTTGCCAGCGGCTCTAAATTGGCCAAATCAATGGTGCCCCAGGCCAATCCATCCATTT
>CAZXTW010000364.1:0-6545 GCA_964643525.1 uncultured Roseivirgaceae bacterium | reverse complement strand
CCTGTGGAGCACCGGCCAAACCACCCCTGAAGCAACGCTTGGCGCAGGCAGCTATACCTTAACTGTAACCAACAGTGCTGGCTGTAGCTATACTGATGCCTTTACTGTAGTTGAAGTACCCGGCCCGGCCTTTACATTCACTGATGTAAGCATTTGTGCCGGCAGTGCCGCCACCCTTACTGCACCCCTGGTGGGCCAGTACTTGTGGAGCACCGGCCAAACCACACAATCTATTACCGTGGGTGCTGGTACCTACAGCTTAACCATTACCAACCAGGCCGGTTGCAGCTATACCAACCAGGTAACGGTAACTGAAACAGAACCGCCCGTGTTTGACCTGGGCAGCAACCTCACCATTTGTGAGGGCACAACCGCCACCATTGGTACTACCGTAGCAGGTACCTACCTGTGGAGCACCGGCCAAACCACGCCTACCATTGCTGTGGGGGCAGGCACTTACAGCCTGACGGTAACTGCTGCCAATGGTTGTACTTACAGTGATTCACTGACTGTAATTGAGGGTGATAACCTGTACTTTAACCTGGGCAGTAACGTAAGCCTGTGCGCTGGTGAAACAGCCACCCTAACTGCACCTGTTGAAGGCACTTACCTGTGGAGCACCGGCGCCACCACCCGTACCATTACGGTTAATGCCACCGGTACCTATGCCGTGCAGGTTACCAGTTTAGAAGGTTGTGTAGGTACAGATACCGTTGCGGTAACTGTTAGCACGCCACTTAGTGTTGACCTTGGCCCTGATGTAAGCCTGGCCCTGGGCGATTCAGTCACCTTTACTGCCCCGGCAGCAAGCAGCTACCTGTGGAGCACCGGTGCTGAAACGCAAAGCATTACCGTACACCAGGCAGGTACTTATTCAGTTACCATAACCAACGCACAGGGTTGCACCGCGACCGATGCTGTAGTGGTTACTGTTGCAGCTGATGTAAGCCTTGACCTTGGCCCTGACTTAAGCATTTGCTCTGGCCAATCGGTAACGCTTACTATACCAGAAGCAGGTACTTACTTATGGAGCACCGGCCAAACTACCCAAAGTATTGTGGTAAACCAGGCGGGCACCTACTGGGCGCAGTTAACCATTAATGGCATTTCAGTGACTGATACCGTTGTGGTTACTGAGGGTACACTACCTAATGTAAACCTTGGCCCTGATGTGGCCATCTGTGCAGGGGGCACCACTACCCTGGCGCCTACCCCTGAAATGGGCTACTACCTGTGGAGCACGGGCGATACTACAGTAAGTATTACCGTAAACACGCCAGGCACCTACTGGTTGCAAATTACCAGTGCCTCAGGTTGTACTGCTACTGATACCATTCAGGTAACAGAGTCTACTGCCGCTCCGGCCTTCTTCATCTGGGGTAACCCAGAAAACTGTACCGGTAACGCTGCCCTGTTGTTTGCCTACATCTTCGGAGGCTCCTACTCTTTCCAATGGAGCACTGGCGAAACCACGCAGTTTATTTATGCATCAGCACCAGGCACCTACTCGGTTACTGTAACTGATAACGTAACGGGCTGCTCGTCTACTCAGTCAATGACCATTTCGTTCATAGACTGCCGCCCCGACTGTGAAGGTGGCGACCTGAACATTACGCCACTGTGCCAGCAGGCTGATAATGAGCGGCGCTGGGTAATTGACAACGGCTACAGCATTGAGATGGATGTGAGCTGGGAGCTGGCCGGTACTACTGAGCGTAGCAGGGTAACAATACCTGCCAACTCATCGTACACGCTGGTTACCTCTGCCAACTATGCCTCTGATACCCTCAATACCTGGTTGTTTGGTCTGCCGCACCGCAATACAGTGGGCAACACCCTGTGTAACATTGACTACACCGCCGTGCAGGGCGAAGCGTTGTGCAGCTACAACCCGGCCGATAGCCTGTGGTGGAAAATTACCAACCCACTGCAAATTTCGGTACAGGCACAATGGCAGGCCCCTGGCACCAGCTTTGGTGGTACTGTTACAGTTAAGCCTGGCGAGGAGCAGTTGATCGTTACTGACAACTCGGCCGCTTCGGTACAGGTGGTTGTGGGTACCCACAGCTTTACCATTGACAGCAGCAGCGTGTCATGCCCATCAGTACCAGCTGTGTTTAATGATGTGCGCCTGACAAGCATATGCAGCCCCATGCCAGACAGCATCAGGATATGGCGCATACGCAACCCGTATGTATACCCTGTGCCAGCACGCTGGCGGGTGCACAACACCAACCAGAAGGGCGAAATGATTGTGCCGCCAAATACTGACGTATTCTTTGAAACCTTTACCGTGCCTGGGGCCAATACTACACACCTGTATGTGGGGGCTACTGAGCATGAAGTGAAGGCCAGCAACAGCAACGCCTGTGTGCCTGAGTATGCTGATGTGCGACTGACCAGTTTCTGTAGTGATAACCCCAGCATTAGTCGCAGGTGGCGGGTACGCAACCCTTACAGCCATGACTTGCCAGTAACCTGGCGCATTAATGGCACCACCTTAACAGGCAGCTTTATTGCCCCGGCCAATACTGATTATTTCTTTGAAACGACCAGAGCTGGTTCTAACGTAATGCTGCTGTATGTATTTGGTGACAATGTAGAGACCAAAGCCAGCAGTGGGGCCACTTGTACGCCTACTGATTGTAACCCAGGTATACTTACTGAAACAGAACCTGTTGAAGAGCCTGCAATACAGGCACAGGCAGCCGGTGAGTTACTGGTAGAGGTATACCCCAACCCCACCAGCCAGCCTGAGTTTACCCTGCGCCTTAGTGAGCAGGAGCAGCAGCTGGGCCGTGCCAGGCCACTGGCCGTTGAGGCAGACCAGTTGCAGGTAAGCCTGTATGACATGGCCGGCCGGTTGGTACCCATTAACTGCGTAAAACAAACTGCTGGCACATTTAACATTTCTGCCAGTGACATGCGCAGTGGCATTTACTTACTCAAGGTGGTAAGCCAGGGTAGGGTCATGCACAAGCGGGTGCAGTTCAGTAAATAATGTGATATAACTCAATACGTATACTTCAAAAAAGCCCTGCCCCTGGCAGGGCTTTTTTATACCCTTTTTCCCGTAGTAACACTGTTCTCTTAAGCTGAGCAATCAAATAAATTTGATTAACCAAGTTGCTTACCCCATGAAACAACGCTACAAAACAAAACAGCCATACCTTAGCAGTTACCATACTTTACATTTTAGAGTACTCAGCTCCATCATAGACTGTTGGCTGCTGTTGAAGGTTGCCCAGCTGCGGGCACAAAGCCATCACCACCACAGCAACAACCATGAGCCCTGCGCCACCATGGCGGTACATAAAATGATGTTGCAGCAGTTTCCTGCAATGGCTGCCCGGCAGCAGCAAATGCAACAGCAAATGGCCCAGCGCTTGCAGCTACTCAGGGCTGGCCGTACCCACACTGAAGATAATGGCGAAATATTTGATATACCTGTGGCCTTTCATATTGTAGCTAAAAACAAGGCTGTGTTAAAAGAGTTTAACCGGGCTAAAATCATGGAAATTATTGCCATGCTCAACAACGCATTCAATGCCAACGACCCTCAGTTCTGGACCCACACGCCCTCTACCTTTATATCCTGGCAGGCCGATCTTGACATGAACTTTTGCCTGGGCAAGTATTTTGATGCCAATAAAAGGCTGCGAGAGGCCATAACCTATACACAGGCAAGTGTATCCAGTTACAACCCGGTTAACCCTGCACAGCCCCATAAAAACTCTAAATCAGCTACTGGAGGGCACTCACCACTAAACCCTCAGAAGTTTCTAAACATCTGGATTACCCCACTTGAAGGCGTCAATGGCTACAGTACCTTTCCCGGTGCATTAGAAGCATGGCAGGGTATTACTGTTGACCCCAGCATTTTTAGATTTCAAAGCAGCAATAACCAGGTAAGGGGCATGGGTAAAACCCTGATTCATGAAATAGGCCATTACTTCTTTTTAAGGCATACCTGGGGCGATGTTGATTGTGGCAATGATTTTATTCCTGATACCCCGCCAGCAAAAGATGGCCATGGGTTTGGCATAGCCCCTGCCAATATTGAAACCCCTTACCGTAAAAATGTATGCAGCACTGACCCCAGGGGAGAAATGTTTTGTAATTACATGACCTATATGGATGATGTAAACAGAACTATGTTTACGTTAGATCAGCGCGAGGTGATGCGCTCGATGTTGCTCAAAGGTGGGCCCAGAGAGGCACTATTGTATAGTGACGCCTGTAGCAAACCACCCACGTTGGCCAAAAACTGTTGCCCCAAAATTGATGCAGTTAATGCCAGGCTTGTGGCAGATAACGCCGTAAGACTAATCTGGGCACCTAAAAGGGCAGCTACAAATGGTTACTTTGTACGTTACAGGCCTGTTTGGAATAAAACATGGAGCCCACCAATACCCGTTAAAAAAAACGGCCATGTGCAACAGCACCTTAAACTGGAAACCTCTTACGTGTTTCAGGTGGCTGCCCGCTGTGGGGCTAAAAGTACAGGCCCCTGGGCATTTGTTGGGGCTACCACTGCGGGTAAATGCCCCCAGGCCCCTCCTCAGCTTACTACCACAACCACCGCAGGCACAATTACCGTAAGTTGGGCCAGCTTTAACAAAAATGACTTTAAAGAAGCTGTAATACAAGAAGCCCCCGGCCAGCAAACAAACCCCACCACGCCGTTTTTTGATGGCGTACGTACCAATGCCAACCAGGTAGTATTTAACAATTTAAAGCCAGGCACAAGGTACCGTATACAGGTATTGTGGCAGTGCCTGGCAGGTAAGTTTTTAGGCAGGGGCTCAACCCTGGGCAGGCAGGTTTATATTACTACGGGGGGGTGCACGGCTATTGCTACCCCTTTTACAAGCAATATCACTACCAGTTCTGTTATACTGTTTCCGGCAGTAGCTAACGCAGGCCATACCAGGCTTGAAGGCAACTTTAGAATAGTGGGCTCAAGCCAGTGGTCAAACACCAAAAGTAGTTCTTCAGGTACACTTATTACATTTTCTGGTTTACAACCTCAAACCAATTACCAATTCAGGGTAAGAGCAAAATGTGCTGACGGTAGCTACACCGCATATAAAAGCGTAAACCTGTTAACATTGGCACCGGCTGGCAATGCCTTGCCGGTTGATGAGCCTGCACAGTTTAGCATGTACCCCAACCCCGCCAGGGCAGGGCAGGTAATTACTTTGGAACAGACTGCCGGCCAGCAGCAGCAGGCTTACGGCCAGTTGAGGGTAATTAACAGCAGGGGCGAGGCCATAAGGCAGCAGCCCATTGCCAATGCGGGCAATGTGCAGTTTGCCCTGCGTAACCTGCCCCCGGGCATATACCTGGTTGTGCTGCAAAAGGGCACCTTAACAACCACCAAGCGCCTTATGATTACCCAATAAGCACCAATGACACCAAAACCCCGTAGTACCACTGTGTTTTATACCGGGGCGGCTGCGTACCTTTGAACAGATCATTCCAAACCAAACAAAACAATATGCCAGTGTACGTCATATCCAATCAGAATATTGGTTAGCATAAAAAATACTCTGTTTGGATATAGTAATGTAATGAGGGCCGCAACATTTGTTGGCCCTCATTTTGCTTTATAACTTGCCATATAACCTGTGTAAATGAACCCTACTTAATAATTTTGGTGTTATTTGCAGCGTTAGTAGCTTGCACAGTACTATGGAGAATACCCGCACCCTTATGAAACCATTGATTGTAACTATACTGCTGGCTTTGGCCACCGCCACCCATGCCCGGCAGGTGGGCCTGCAGTTTGCTGAAGCCACCCACGATTTTGGCACCATACAAGAAGTAAACGGCGCGGTAGAGCACCGCTTTACCTTTACCAACAATGCCAATGTGCCCGTGCGCATATTGAACGTCAAGGCCAGTTGTGGCTGTACCACCCCTGCCTGGACTGAAGAAGCTGTAACCAGCGGTGCCCAGGGCTTTATCATGGCCAAATACAACCCGCAAAACCGCCCCGGCCCCTTTAACAAAAGCCTTACTGTTACTACTGACCTGCCCGGCCAGGAAGAGGTGCAGGTATTTATTACCGGTTATGTTGAGCCTGAGCCACGCGCCCCCGAGCAGGAATACCCCACCAAACTGGGTGCCCTGCGCCTGCGTAGCAAAGCCATGAATATGGGGCGCGTTACCACTGAAGAGCCTGCCGAAAAGGAATTTCCTGTATATAATGACAGCAACAGCCCGCTTACCTTTCAGGAAAATATAACCGCCCCGGCCCACATTAAAGTAACCATGGTGCCCCAAACCCTGCAGCCGGGTGAGGCGGGGCGCATCCATATAGCCTATGATGCCGCCGCCAAAAACGACCTGGGCTACCAGAACGACAATGTGCAGCTTTTTACTGATGAAACTGACCAGCCCCAGAAAGAACTGTACATTATGGCCACCATCATGGAGTACTTCCCACCCATGACGGCCGAAGAAAAGGCCGCCGCCCCCCGCCTGAGCATTGACCGTACCTTGCACGATTTTGAAGCGGTAGAAACCGGCGATGCCGTTAC
>CAZXTW010000363.1:0-6549 GCA_964643525.1 uncultured Roseivirgaceae bacterium | reverse complement strand
CAATCTGCCTAGCGCTCGGGTTACAGGCATTACTTACATAGAAGATGGCAAATCAAGCTCAGATTGAGAAAACCCCTATAAACTGGGCAAAATATGCAGACACCTTAAAAAGCTTCATTGAAGATAAGGAAAACGGCATATTACTTGAGGCAAAAGATTATGCTAAAGGTGAAGACAAAGAAAATGCATATTTTGAGCTAACATCCAAAAAGTTTAGCAAAGAATTCCTCACCATCTGGGAGCTGTTTGACCACAGCAAGCCTTTTAAGGCCTGCATCAGATTGTTATCAGAAAAAGCTTTAGAAATTCGTAAAGAGCGCTTCTTTGATTTGCTTGTCACAAGTACATCTACAGCCAAAGAGTTAGTCAATCATATCAAACCGATTATCGATGATGACCAAGCTGTAGTTGTTCAGTATTTTGGTGATTATCCTGTAGCGTTAGCTCCTGAACGCTACTATGCTGATTTTGACGGCAAGCAGGTTTTAATAATAACAGACATAATAGCAAGTGGCACATTGGCCAAAGACCTCGCATCAATAGTTGATAAACTTAACGGGGTAGTGGTTGGTGTCTTGGCTGTTGTAGTAACCGAGAAAGAGGTTATTGATAGCTACGATCCTAAAAAAGGCTATGGCATTATTGAAATGGAGAGAAAGATAGATATTGCAAGGAAAAAACATAGCCCTCAGTTATCATCAAAAAAGTCGAAAGACTTACGGATATATTCTCTTTCGAATCGGATAATTAAATATGAGTCTGATCAAGATCAATTTGCCCCACAGCTTGCTGATGTGAACAATCCCCGCAATTACCCTGAGATTATTAAGATTAATCCAGTAACGGTACTGCCCGAAACTGATGTTGAAACTCCATTCGACATCGACTCTTTATATACACGTCAGGCATTTTTCGACCACCTCAAGGAAAGTCACGCACTTGATTTTGGCACCTTTGAGCTTGAGAACAAGTTTTTTTCTGTTGTTTTTAGATTTCAGGAAATATTAAAGCATCATGGCAACACGATTTGGAATAAGATAAGACCCTCCATACAGGAAGTTCTAGAGCGCAGTAACAGATGCCACCCGAAGTCAAAGCCAGTCATTATAACTTCATTTAAAAAAGAGGATATAGACTTCAAAAACTTTGTACAAGAACAGCTAGAACAGGAAGGTATTGCAATAGACTCAGAAATCACAGTAAAAAGAGACACTAAAGACACACCATATTTCTTTTTCACGCTTCAAAGTAAGGCCGAAAAGCTCAAAGGTAAAGATATTATCTTGGTTCTTGCTACAGTATCAAGCTCTGGTAAACTTCAAAATATTAGCACCTTATTAGCTACATTATCTGTACGTAGCATTACTGTAATTTGCCTAGTGAACCGTATGGGTGTTTACACAACAAGTTTTTTGAATAGAATTAAAAACATTCTATCAGGCATGAGTGTAAACCAACATAATGGACATGTACAATCAGATCAATTGCACTCAAGTATAACTGATTCTGAAAAATCTATTAGAAAACCAGGCACGGATCTAATTAGCTCTAAATTTAGCTTTCAGGCTGTTTATGATTTTCTTGATATCAGACCTAACGATTTAAATAATGCCTATTTATCTATTAAAGAAACTTTACTAAACTATTCATCGATTACCCTTGTCCCGAATTTTAGAAGACAAACCAAGCAACATTTAGAGTATTTCAAGCCTAACCTCATGTGCCCCATAGATCTGACTACCGCAAGTCTGACAAGCTAAAGTATCCATTTAGTTTTGAGCTGTTCAGGTTCCCATACAAACTCAGTAACCTTTCAGTTGAAACAGTAACTGTACATACTGAAGCTCAAAAAGTAGCACTTATTACTTACAACCTTGCCACCACGCGCGATTTTGGACCAGTGTTAGATGCCCTACGAGTTGCGGAGCATCGTACTTCATTGTATTTCTATTATTTGTTGTTAATCTCCGATATTGACTTCATTAAGTTCAATAACATATTTTATGAAACGAAAGACATTTTACTTAACCGAGTATTGAAGTCGAGGGCGAAGCGAAAAAGGATAGAAACTGAACAAAAAGGACGAATTTTTGACCAACATACTTTTAACCAGGTTAAAGACCAGATAGAAAATGAGTTGTACCTATTGTTTGGTTTGAGTTTGCTGGCACATTATGATAAGCCAGACAAATACGACTCCCATTTATTTGAAAAATTATTTTTATGGTTCCTGACCCCGAAAGAAGCATCCAGGTTTCCTGTCAATTTCATCCTTTACTTTTTAGATGAGCGACTTATGTTCATGTTTTCTTTGATGCTTATCGGCGCTTTTCACAACCTGAGGGGCAAACAAGTAAAACGTAACCTCAAGTCTAACATGGTTAAGAGAATCATGGCATTAAAAGATCATGTTGACACTTTAAGTGAAGAAAAAATCATTCCTCAGATCTTAGAGCTCAATGCCAACTATTTATCTTATGTGGATGACAATGACGCTGATGCTACTACCAACCAGGTTAAAGTGGCTATCAACACCATTAAGGAAAATCTTGACTTGATTTTAACTGAGTTAGGAGAGCACGACCTACAAGAACACCATGAGGTAATCCGTTTTTTGCATAGAAATATAATACGACAAAAGATGGGACATAATGCGATTTTCACCAACCTGAACCAGCTCATTTTTGCCCTTGACAGCAAAAAGAGAGGACTTTCAAGGCAGCCGAAGAAAAATATAAGCCTTGAGGATCAACCAGATCAGCGTCCTTCAAGAGCTATCCATAAACTGAATGAGGCACTTAGGGCAAGCACTATGCTGCAATCTATTGCTCAAGCGGTTAAACGCCTCTATATCTTCACACCTGTCTCTCATAGCGAGAACCGATTCATTAACGGAAGTACTCCGTCAGCATTTGAGTATGATATAAAAACATTGGAGAGCCTGTTAATTGATATTCGTCGAAACAAGTACTTTACCATTAGCCAATACGACACCATTAAGAAAATCAAGTCTAGGCTCAGAGATGATTTTTATAGTAGTAAATCTATACTCAGGCAGTCACTCAAAGAGTACATTATACCTACCTTAGATGTGTTGAGAGATGCTTTGGTAGAAGCGGACCAGCGCCTTAAAAAAAGATGGTTTCAATAGGGTGTGGAGTCAAGAGCTCAAGAAATTAGAACAACGTGTTTCTAAAAAAAATACAGACAGAACCGACTATTTTATTCTTGGAGATTATCACTTATTTAAAGAGATAATTAGAAATATGCTAAGCAATGTAAAGCATTCATTCGAAAAAATAGATACAAAAGACTACGCAAAAGAAGTAAGCTTACACATTGATTTAAATGTTAAAATAAACATAGATGATGAACTAGCAAAAGATGGGCTTCAGATACAAGTAATTTCAAAAGGCAAACCTCCCAAAAACAGTGACCTTAAAAAAGCCAGTAACACACTCTCTGACCAAATGATTAGGTGGGAGCAATTTGGAGGAAGGCTATCCGTAGTAGCAGAGGAAAACCTTACAATGACTACACTTACCTGTATCTCTAGAAAAGGCTTTTCTGAAGCGCAAATTCCTCAATAAGTATTGTATAAATAGTGGTTTCGTTATATTTTGAAAGAGCCAATAATTTTGATACTACCTTAATGAAAGCATTAGCTTGGGACGATAAGCCAGAAGAATACCTTGATGAGCTCAAACATCACTTCGAAGAAAATACCGAAGTGGAATTGGTTGTTGTTGATGACACTAGTCAATTTTTTAGACATCTAGGACAAGAGCATTGGGATTTCATAATTACTGAACTGGTTTTGGAGACTGGTGATGACCAGCAAAAAGACGAAGGAATTAAAGTAGCACATCGATGCAGAAATAAGTACACTGATTTACCAATTGTATTGCTTACTGGAGATAATGATGCTATAGATAGAGCACAAGGTCGATTTACAGAAATCACGCACCCAAGGCTGTTTTGCTCAAAAGATGTTACGCCAGAATGGATTGCCTATGACATCATTGACTTTGTGAATTTAGTTAATGGTAAGCCAAAGGGGAACAAAGTTTTTATTGGACATGGCGGGAAATCAAATGAATGGCTCAAACTTGAAAAGTTTTTAACAGGAGACTGTAATTTAGAAGTTGCAGAGTTTGATAATGAGCCTGCTGCTGGCAAAAGCATCAAAGAACGACTAATTGAATTAGTTGAAGCCTCTCAGTTTGCAATATTAATTTTGACAAAAGAAGATGAGCAAATAGACGGTAGTTTTCGAGCAAGGCAAAACGTTATTCATGAGGTAGGGCTTTTTCAAGGTGCATTAGGGTTTGATAATGCAATAGTGCTAATCGAAGAAGGCTGTGAAACTTTTTCAAATCATGGTGGCATTATTCGCATTAATTTTCAGAAAGATAAGATCAATGCCGTTTTTCATGAAATAAGCCGAATATTGAAAGACAGACGCATTATTGAACGATGATCATTTAAATAGATCTTGCTATACTTTTTTATATTAGTAGCATGCAACCATTACCCATAGGTATACAAGACTACAGGAAGCTGCGTGAGGGCAATCATGTGTATGTTGATAAGACCCAACATATTTTCCGCATGATTGAGCAGGGTGGCTACCACTTTCTGTCGCGCCCGCGCCGGTTTGGTAAAAGCCTGTTGGTGAGTACGCTTGCCGAACTGTTTAGCGGCAGTCGGGAATTGTTCAAAGGCCTGTGGATTGAGGCTCATTGGCGGTGGGAAGAGCCATACCCCATAGTGCGCCTGGCGTTTAATGATGCTACCTACCAAAAAATAGGGCTTGAGGCGTTTCTGACTCAAGAGCTACAGCAGCAGGCACAGCTGCATGGCATCAGGCTCACCAAGACGGGTAGCCAGAGCCTGCTAAAGGAGTTGATTGAGCTGTTAGCCGCCAAAAAAGGGCCGGTAGTGTTGCTGGTAGATGAGTATGATAAACCCATTATAGATTATTTAGACGATGTGCCGCAGGCTGAAGCACACCGCAATATGATGAAGCACCTGTATTCAGTGCTGAAGCCGCTGGATGCCCACCTGCGTTTTGTACTGCTTACCGGGGTGAGCAAGTTTAGCCGGGTTTCTATTTTTTCTGAGCTGAATAATCTGATTGACCTGACTACCCACCATAAGTTTGCTGACCTGTTGGGCTATACCCAACAGGAGCTTGAGCATACTTTTGAGAAATATATTGAAGGTGTTGCCCCAGCCCATGGAGGTAGGGAAGCATTACTGACCAAGATTGCCACCTGGTATAACGGGTATAGCTGGAACGGGCAAGTAAGGGTATATAACCCATTTTCTATTTTGCTCTTTTTTTCTGAGGGGCAGTTTAAGAACTTCTGGTTTGTGACAGGTACAGCCTCTTTTTTAGTGAAACTGTTAGATCGCCACCGTATTTATGATTTAGAGGCTATGGAGTTGGATGAGGCGGTAACGAATAATTTTGAGTTGAGCAACTTAAGTCCCTATACGCTGTTGTTTCAAACCGGGTATATCACGATTAAGTCTATAGATGAATACGGGCTGTATACTATGGGGTACCCTAACCGCGAGGTGCGCGAGTCGTTATTGAAGTATTTATTAGCCCAGGTAGTGCATAGCCAGGCTGAAATAGCGCCAAAGTATGCTACAAATATGGTGAAGGCCCTGCATAAGCACCAACCTGAAGCATTTGTAGCTGCATTGAATCAATTGTTTAGCAGCATACCTTATTCAATTTTTATTGCCAATAAAGAGGCTTATTACCATACAGTTACTTTTTTAGCTATTGCCCTTATGGGTGGTTTTATTACGGTAGAAGGTACCCAGGCTCTTGGGCGGCCTGACTGTATTTTACACCTGCCTGATGCTGTGTATGTAGTAGAATTTAAGCTCGACAAGAATGCTCAAGCTGCTATTGACCAGATCAAGGCCAAACAGTATGCCACCCCGTACCAGGCTACAGGCAAAAGGGTGTGCCTGTTTGGCATTAATTTCTCATCTGATCAAAAAGCCATTGACGACTGGCAGGTGGTTGAGGCTTAGGTTGTGCAGGTCAAGTGAATAACCATTCCAGTAGCCTGCCTGGTGCAGGCTACCATTAAATATCAAGGTGTTTTCTATTTAAGTACTTACAGTTTATAGGTGCTCTATCTAGCTTATAAAAATATATGCGCCACACATATGCCATTACTCAAATCAATAAAGTAACTTACCTAAACCAATTACATTATTAGTAATACCACGCCCTTATATTATAAAGCTTATATTTTTAGACAAAAAAATTATACAAAAAAGCTTATCACCCTTTTTAGTAGTATTATAATACCACAAATAAGTAACAGTATCCCACCATTTTTTTTTAAAACAAAATAATTACACCTAACGGACTAACTTTTATTGATATAATGAGTATATTTAATCAATAAGTTACAAATCAGACTATTATAAGTCTCTTTTTCGCATTTCTTATATCATTACTTGTTGTTGCCTTTGCACCTTGATATTGTAGGGTTTATTAGATAGCGCAGTTATACCTAT